>NC_007899.1:900000-1166239 GCF_000009945.1 Chlamydia felis Fe/C-56
GCTAATAACCAAATACCCGACACAAACCAGAAAAAAGAAGATAGAAAGAACACACCTCCTTTATTTGAGAAACAAAAAATTTAATTATCAATTAAAATAAACACAAAACACGCATTTTAAATAATCAAGATTGTTAAAACAATGAATTAATCAAATAAAAACAGTGCGATAAAAATATAAAAACTATTATAAGGAGAAATACGAGTTTGGAATACTTCAATCGCAGGAATAGCCCACCTGCGACCCCTCTATTTCTCCTAAGATTGTGATTCTAAATGTACATTTAGTTCTCACGCAAAAAAGAAAACTTTCCCTTTCCCATCTAGCTACTCCATGTAGCTGGATGGGGTCTTTCCTATATGAATAAAAAAACACGTCTTAATAAGACGCAGCTCTATTTTTCCCAACGAAGTCTAATCCAACATTAGGACCTGACGAATTTCCTGGTAGGGAAGTATTTGCTCTAGGGGTTGATTTGCAAGTTTGGCGTTTGGTTTAGAAAAAAACAGAAAGGTATATAAAAAAAGCGAGACCTTTCTTAAGATGTCTGAACATGAGCTACCGATAACGAAAAAACCCAATGCGAAGAAACAGCAACTTTTCAAGTTTAGAAACTAACTATCTTTTCTCCAGTATACGTCAAAAAATCCGTTCTTTCCGAGAAAAACATCCTGAAATCTCCATCATAGACCTATCTATAGGAGACACCACGCAGCCGCTACACGCGTCTGTCATTGACACCTTTTCCACATCCGTAAGGAAATTAGGAAATCCCAAAACCTATCGCGGTTACGGTCCTGAATTAGGTCTTCCAGCTTTAAAAGAAAAACTCTCCGAAGTTTGCTATCGCGGGAAAGTTTCTCCAGAAGAAATTTTTATCTCTGACGGAGCAAAAACAGATATTTTTCGTTTATTTTCTCTATTTGGCCCTGGGAAAACCATAGCCGTGCAAGATCCTTCTTATCCGGCCTATATAGATGCTGCGATTCTTGCAGGAGCTCGTAAGATTGTCAAACTTCCCTGCACTAAAGAAACGGATTTCTTTCCTGTAATTCCTCAAGAAGAAAACATTGATATTTTCTGTCTATGTTCTCCTAATAACCCCACAGGAACCGTATTAAACAGAGAGCAACTTAAAGAGCTTATCGATTACGCTAACTCTCATGGGAGCATAATTTTGTTCGATGCTGCCTACAGCGCATTTATCTCCGATCCCTCCTTACCTACAAGTATCTTCGAAATTCCTGAAGCACGCTTCTGCGCTATAGAAATTAATTCCTTTTCCAAGTCTTTAGGATTTGCCGGAGTACGTTTGGGATGGAATATTGTTCCTAAAGATCTTAAATATAGTGATGGCTCTCTTATAATTCGTGACTGGGAACGCTTCCTATGCACAACATTCAATGGAGCCTCTCTCCCTGTTCAAGAAGCTGCAATTGCTGGAGCTTCGCTTTTCCCTAATTTAGAAGCTATCTCAAAGTATCGCTATAACAGCTCGCTTTTGCGTGAGGCCCTACAAAAAGCTGAGTTTGTTGTACACGGTGGTGAGCACGCTCCTTACCTTTGGGTTGAAGTTCCCAGCATGATTCCTGATGAAGATTTTTTTGACTTTTTCTTATACCAGTATCATATTGCCATCACTCCTGGTAAAGGATTTGGTTCGTGTGGAACGGGATACGTTCGCTTTTCTTCTTTAGGAAAATCGGAAAATATCGTTGCAGCCTGCCAACGCTTAAGCCAAACGTCTGTATATGATAGAACGGTGTTATCACTATGATTCTTCGCAAAATTGCTCAATATGCTTTTTTCCTTTCTCTTATCTGTTCTTTTATTGCTGTGGTTATCTCTTCTCCTAACCCCGAACAGGGATCACCGAAAGTTGCTGTATTTTTGTCTTTCTCCCACTCAATACTTGAAGATTGTAGTCAAAGCTGCATAGAAGTTTTAAAGTCTCTAGAAAACTCTCCGGAAGTTCTTGTTGTTAATGCTGAAGATAGCGTGGTGAAAGCAAGGAAAATCGCCCGTTTGCTACATAGTGATCAAAACATTGTGGCTATTGTTACCTTAGGCTCTATAGCCACAAAAATTATGAGCCAAATTGAAACAAAAAAACCGATTATCTATGCTGCGGTTCCTGATGGAGAGACTCTTGCTTTCTCTAAAAAACAAACAAATATCTATGGTGTCAATGACACCTTAGATATCAATCAATGCTGTTTTGCCATACAAGCCGTAAGAACCAATGCAGAATCTTTGGTCTATATAAAGCCTGTAGAACCCTTCCCTTCGGCCCTACAAAAAGAAATCGAAAAAAAACTTCATGCTTCAGGGATTTCTGTTACAGAAATCTCCGTAACGCCAACAAACTTTAAAACACGTATCCAACAAGCAATTGATAAACACCCTTCAGCGATTTTTATTCCCTTTTCTTCGTTATCTTATAAGCAAGGAACAACATTTATTGAAGAAATCCTTAAAGAAAAAATCCCTGTAATTACCGATGATTTTTCTCTAGTAGCTGAAGGAGCTTGCGTTGCCTGTGGTGTAGATTTTAAAAAATCCGGGCAGCAAGCAGCTCAAATGGTCTATCACTTACTCAACCGACATCAAGATATCGAAGGGTTGAAAAAAATCATTGCCGAGCCTCTACCTCAAACAACGACATTCAACGAAGACGTCATCCGTCGTCTAGGATTGAAAATCAACAAAACAGAACGTAAACAATTCCGTTCTATCATCTTTAAAGATAATAAAGATAAGAAAGCTGCTGTGAAAAACGATAAACCTGAAACTGAAAAAAACTGCAGTCTTGCTTAAAAGCCTTTCTCCCGCCACCCAGAAATTATGGATTCCGCGGCTTTCGGCAATAAGAGTCTTTTTTTTCTGGAAGAGTCTCCTGAAATTAACGTCACATCACGTTTGGGAAGAGATAAAGTTTTGGCTAACAAAGCAATAACTGCTTCGTTAGCCCTTCCTTTTTCTGGAGCTTCGGTAACGCGTATTTTTAACACCTCACCTTCAAATCCAACAATTTTATTTTCTTTAGATTTTGGGGTAACCTTTACCTCCAAGATCCAATATTCCTCGTTCAACGATTACTCCTGAGAGATTGTCAAATAGCCATCAGTTTCACTTACCCATGCTGCCAAAGAATGTAGGCATATTCTCGGAGCCCACTTATGCTGTAAAATTACTTGAGCAAATCCAGGACCGGCAATATCGTACTTTCCCTTATCAAAATGCTTGACAACACGAGAACGATCTAAATGAATGAAAGGTTGGCTACTTACAAATAAAATACGCTCAGATCCCTCTCCATGATAAGCATGGAAAATTTTCAACGTATCATGACGTGTTCCATATTTCTGACCTTCTGCAGGCTCAGCAACAAGGAATTCTACTTCAACGCCACCTGAAGAATCTCTCCAAGAAGCCGGAACCACCATCTGCGACCAAACAAATCTCGCAATTTCATCTTCCGAAGAAGGGAGCTTATGCTCAGCGGGGTTCCAATTTTCTTCTACAGGAAATGGGTTGTGACGCTTGTCGTAAAACTGATCAGGGTTTTCAACTTTCGCATAACGCTCTCTTTTCCCAGACAAGAAAATAATCTTTTTAAAGCGTACCCCTCTTTGCCATTCGCGAATAAGAAAATCTAAACGCTGACGAATAGTTGCCAGTGTACCCCCAAAAATGACCGCACTGCTATAGGTAGCTGCGTAAGCAGGAACTGTCTGCGTCATTCGCAACAAAGAAAGATCATTATAAAAAGCGTGATCATCGCTTACTGGCAAAGAACCAAAATCCGCAGCCATACGTTGCTCCCGAGTCAATAATAAAGGCTTTGTCGCCTCCACTAATTCCTCCGGAGTTTCGACCTCAGGTAAATCACAAAGTTCTAAAAGATGACTTACAATGGGAAGATACTTTTTAGGAGAGCAGGAAGTACTTTTATCTGCGAAAGGACAACAGCCCGAAATTAGCAGAAATACTAACCCTAAGCACACTAGAAGTGAGCATTTTCTTTTGATATTCATAAATAAAGATGTCCTAAACAATCCGTAGTAACAAAAGTGAACATACTAAAGCATTTCAAAAAAAACAACTCTCAAACAGATTGTCGCAGGCTTTCTTTAATTACCGAATCTCAAAAATCTTCCAGGGAATCTCCCCCGTCTTCATCTTCTTGATTATCAACACTTTGAGCATCTATTGCGCTATCTTCAGGACGACGGATTACATCCTCATCAGATAAATCACTCCTTCCAGAAACCGAAGACCTTACGGAAGAATTACTTCCCCCTGTCGAAGAGGTTCCCGACGCAGATGCAAAAGGATTTTCAAAAACTGGATTGTTTTCACTATTTACCGAGGAAGGTAACTGTTTAATACGAGACTTTCTTAAAATCCAAAACAGGAAAAAAATCATTGAGTTATAGATTTCATAGAACATCTGCACTAGGGTATTCCACAAAGCCCTTAACCTATTGACAAAAGCTTGACAGCAAGAAATTGTATCTTCAGATGCAGCCTGTATGAATTCTTCTTCTGTTGGGATAGGAAGATGTTCTAAAATCGCACGCGTCCTTTGCGTCTCTAAAGCTAATCGAGGAATGGATCCTTGAGGATCTATTTTCCAACCATTCTCTCCATAGACCAATCCCATTGCACCTAACTTTTCAAGAAACAGATCAGCTGAGTCCCCCATGGCCTCACGAAAATCTTCCAAAGACATGCCCATCAAAGCGTTGTGCCCATCACTCAAAGATGACGTTAATCTAAACGCGATACTTTCTAATTCATTCGCACGACCATTTAGCGAGGCTAAATCACGACGCAAATCAAGAAACTGCTCTTCAAGATCTGGCCCTTTTCCGGAATGGGATTTCTTAGAGGGTTGTCCTACAGAAGCTAAGCGATCCTTTTGAAAATTATGAAGCTTTCTCTTCAAATCATCCACTAGAGTTTCAGACGCTTCAATTCCAGCAAATAACTCCTCCATTTTCTCTTCAATTCGCTCCAGCTCTTCTCTACCAGCTCCTTCGTCATAAAAATCAGTAACGATTTCCTCTGCAAAAACCGCAGCCCCAGTTGCTGGGGATAAAGATGAGGGAGCTCCCCCCGTGGCAATTATCGCATTAGCAATGTGTTGAACACCGGCAATTGCACCATCTATAGACGATAACTCCCCAATGGACAAAACCTCAACACTTAACCCCGTCTCAGTAACACCGGGACTAGACGCGCCTTCTTGATCCTTGGAAGAAGAATCTGTGGTATCCAAATCCAAACGGTTATTCGGATCTTCTGGAATAGGGTTCGGATTCTGACTAGAACTTCCGCTTACTGATGACATAGAATTACCAAATAAAAATAAAAGTTTTTATTCTAACTAATTATATTTATATCCAATTGCTCATTTATTTTTAAAAAACAAAAGTTTGTCGGAAATAATATTAATCAAAAACCACACTTGTATAATTAATGCTAACAATTGATCAAGAAAAGCTGCTGTGTTAAGATTTAAAGATTCCTAAAAACCCACATATTTCAGGAAAGAAAAGAGTATCTGTTTCGGTATCTACCGGTTAAAAGTCTAAGATCTGTGATTGCGCCCCATGAGAACTTCCCAGCTTTTTTACAAAACTTCCAAAAATGCGAACAAAGACGCTGCTGTTTTATCCTACGAGTTGCTAGAAAAAGCAGGTTACATTTTCAAGACAGCAAAGGGTGTTTACACCTATACTCCTCTATTTTGGCGCGTTGCTCTTAAGATGATGGACATCGTTCGGGAAGAGCTAAATGCGATTGGGGGACAGGAACTTATGCTACCTATTCTTCATCCTGCAGAACTTTGGCAAAAAACAGGCCGCTGGGAAGCATTTCGCTCCGAAGGTCTTCTCTACACCTTAACAGATAGAGAAGACAAAGAGTTGTGTCTTGCTCCCACTCACGAAGAAGTCGTCACTATGTTTGTTTCTCAGTGGTTATCAGGAAGAAAACAACTGCCCATTCATTTGTATCAAATTGCGACAAAATTCCGAGACGAGATTCGACCAAGATTTGGACTCATGCGTGCTAGGGAATTCCTTATGGAAGATAGCTATACCTTCTCAGATTCTCCAGAGCAAATGAACGAGCAGTACGATAAACTCAGACGAGCTTATCAAAAGATCTTCGATAGATTAGAAATTAAGTATGTTATCGTAGAGGCCGACGGAGGAAAGATCGGCAAAGGAAAGTCGGAAGAGTTTCATGTCCTCTGTTCTCTAGGGGAAGACACAATTTGTGTAAGCGGAGATTACGGAGCTAATATCGAAGCTGCGGTTGCTCTTCCAGTACAATATACTTATGATAAGGAATTTCTCCCTATAGAAGAAGTCGCCACCCCAGATGTGCGCACAATAGAAAATCTCCAGGACTTTTTCTCAATCCCTCCTTATAGGATCATGAAAACTCTGGTTGTTAAACTCTCTTACGGAGAAAAAAATACATTCGTCGCCATAGGCATCCGAGGAGATCGACAGATTAATCTGACGAAAATACGCTCAAAACTCAATGCTGACGAGTGTGCGCTTGCTTCAGATGAGGAAATACAAAACAATCTAGGAACAGAGAAGGGGTTCGTAGGACCTTTAAACTGTCCTATTGAATTCTATGCAGATGAAACCACGCGCTGTATGACAAATTTCATCTGCGCAGGAAACGCCAAAGATAAACACTACAAAAATGTCAACTGGGATAGGGATATCCCCCGCCCTGAATATGCGGACTTCCTTCTTGCTGAAGCTGGTGACCTCTGTCCATCAAACGGCAATGCGCCCTACGAAATTTTTGAAGGTGTGGAAGTTGCCCATATTTTCAATTTAGGCACACGGTATACAGAATGTTTTGATGTTGGGTTTCAAAATGAACAAGGTGAACAACAAACCTGCTGGATGGGAACCTATGGTATAGGCATAGGCAGAACCCTCGCCGCGTGTGTAGAACAACTTGCGGATGACCGCGGTATTGTCTGGCCCAAGGCCATCGCTCCTTTCGATATTTCTATTCTCTACAATGGCGGTGATTCTGCATCCCAAGAAGCTGCAGAAAAAATCTATACGGAGTTACAAAACTCCGGCTACGCTCCTCTATTAGATGATCGCAATGAAAGACTTGGGTTTAAATTAAAAGATAGCGATCTTATTGGGATTCCGTATAAACTCATTCTCGGAAAAACTTTCCTGAACTCAGGAACACTAGAAATAGAATCCCGATCTGGAGAAAAGTTTTCCGTACAACCAAAAGATTTTGTCCATTGGTGCGAGAATTATCTCCCTCAATCCCAAAAACTCTCCTCCGCCTCTTAGGCCTGGATTAGCATTCTTTAGAGGTGAGTGCTAAACTTCCTTGACCTCGGAGGGTCGTTTTCCTATAATAATCGCCAGAGAACAGATTATTTGTGTTGGAAAACAGTTATGTCCAGGTCATGGATCTCAAAACGAGAGTCTAAGATTCTTTACATACTCTTAACGACGACAGAGCTGTATTTAAAAACAGGTCAGCCGGTCGGGTCAAAAACACTGAAGGAATACGAATGCTCGAATTTGAGCACCGCAACGATTCGTAATTATTTTTCAGAGTTAGAATCAGAAGGGTTTTTAAAGAAAAATCATATTTCCGGGGGAAGAATCCCTACGGATTTGGCTTTTCGTTATTATGTAGACCATTGTGCAGATTTTTCTCAGTCAGAGCTTCCTGAGAGCACAACACGCCTATTGAATCAACTCCCTGAAGAAAGTCAAAACATTGTGAAAGATTTACAAAAGGCTTTGGAAATCCTGGGAGAGGCTCTACAGCTCCCCACCTGTTTTTCTTCACCGCGATTTGAAAACGACTCTATAACCAACATCCAGATTTCTCTAGTAGATGAACAACGGGTAGTTGTAATTCTGTCTACAGAATTTGGTCAGGTATTTACAGAAACTTTATGGCTACCAGAAACCTCAAGTCCAGCCTCTGTAAAGCGTATTGAAACATTTCTTCAAAGTTATGTGCGTAAACAACCTCCTACAGAGATTCTTTCTCAAAAAGAAGAAGATCTAGGAATGACTCTATATAATGAAGTTGTCGTGCGTTATCTCACCCGGTACTGTAATTTCAGCGAGGAAGATTTATACCAAACAGGATTATCCAAACTTCTCAAATACGACGCTTTCAAAGACCCCGACACACTAGCCTTGGGATTATCATTTTTCGAGAATCGCCGCCATATGTGCAAACTTTTAGATATTGGCATGCACAGAGATCGCCCCACGGCATTTATAGGCAATGAGCTCTCGACAATTTTTGGAACTCCTAACCCACAGTGTGCGGTAATTACGACTCCCTATTATATGAATCGTACTCCTTTAGGAGCCTTTGGTGTACTGGGTCCTATAAATCTTCCCTACAGGGAGATTTTCCAAACCCTCACAATATTTGCAGATAAAGTTAAAGATAGCCTGACACAAAGTTTTTATAAGTTTAAATTATCCTTCAGAAGACCTTGTCCTTCCGATCCTAAACTCTCTAAAGAACCCACGTTACTGGCAAGATACTCTTCTATAAAACTATTACCCCCCAAGGAGACTTCATGACAGATTCCTCTAACGAACATGAAACAGAAAATCCATCAGTTCCTAACCCCGATAACGAGATTCAGGATCTCCAACAAGAAATAGCGACGTTAAAAGCTGAGTTAAAAGAAAAAAATGATAAATACTTAATGGTCCTTGCGGAATCGGAAAACGCTCGCAAACGCATGCAAAAAGAGCGTCAGGAAATGATGCAGTATGCTGTGGAAAATGCTCTTATAGACTTTTTAGTGCCCATAGAAAGCATGGAAAAAGCTTTAGGATTTGCCTCTCAAATGTCAGACGAAGTAAAAAACTGGGCGCTAGGATTCAATATGATCCTACAACAATTTAAACAGGTTTTTGAAGAAAAAGGTATTGTTGAATACTCCTCTGTAGGACAAAAATTTAATCCATTTTTACATGAGGCAGTAGAAACAGAGGAAACAACAAAAGTCCCCGAAGGAATTATCGTGGAAGAATTTGCTAAAGGCTACAAAATCGGAGACCGTCCTATACGCGTTGCAAAAGTCAAAGTAGCAAAATCTCCCGCGCCCCAAGAGAAAGAAGAAGAAAAAAAATAATGAAACCCTAGAGATTAGGTACGAACCATGAGCGAACACAAAAAATCTAGTAAAATTATAGGTATAGACTTAGGAACAACAAACTCCTGCGTATCTGTGATGGAAGGCGGGCAAGCTAAAGTCATTACCTCTTCAGAAGGAACACGCACAACCCCTTCTATCGTAGCATTCAAAGGAAGCGAAACTTTAGTCGGGATTCCCGCAAAAAGACAAGCGGTCACTAATCCTGAAAAAACTCTAGCTTCCACAAAACGTTTCATCGGAAGAAAATATTCTGAAGTAGAATCTGAAATTAAAACAGTACCTTATAAGGTAACTTCAGGATCTAACGGCGATGCAGTTTTCCAAGTTGAAGGAAAACAATATACTCCAGAAGAAATCGGTGCTCACATTCTTATGAAAATGAAAGAGACTGCTGAAGCTTATCTTGGAGAAACTATTACAGAAGCCGTAATTACCGTTCCTGCGTACTTCAATGATTCTCAAAGAGCCTCTACAAAAGATGCCGGACGTATTGCAGGTCTTGATGTCAAACGTATTATTCCTGAGCCAACAGCAGCAGCCCTTGCTTACGGAATTGATAAAGCTGGTGATAAAAAAATCGCCGTTTTTGACCTTGGCGGAGGAACTTTCGATATCTCTATTTTAGAAATCGGCGATGGTGTATTCGAAGTACTCTCTACAAATGGAGATACTCACCTAGGAGGAGACGATTTCGATGAAGTTATCATCAAATGGATGATCGAAGAATTCCAAAAACAAGAAGGCATCGATCTCGGTAAAGATAACATGGCTCTTCAAAGACTTAAAGATGCTGCAGAAAAAGCAAAAATTGAACTTTCTGGCATGTCTTCTACTGAGATTAACCAGCCATTTATCACCATGGATGCTAATGGCCCTAAACACCTCACACTCACATTAACACGAGCTCATTTTGAAAAGCTGGCTTCTAACTTAATTGAGCGAACAAAAGCTCCATGTATAAAAGCTTTAGCAGATGCCAAACTCTCTGCAAGCGATATCGATGATGTATTGCTCGTTGGTGGTATGTCAAGAATGCCTGCTGTTCAAGAAATCGTAAAAGACATTTTCGGCAAAGAACCAAATAAGGGCGTAAACCCTGATGAAGTTGTTGCTATTGGAGCCGCAATTCAAGGTGGGGTCCTAGGTGGTGAAGTTAAAGACGTCTTACTTCTCGACGTTATTCCTCTTTCCCTAGGTATTGAAACTCTCGGAGGCGTTATGACCCCTCTCGTAGAGAGAAATACAACTATCCCTACACAGAAAAAGCAGATTTTCTCCACAGCTGCAGATAACCAACCTGCGGTAACTATTGTTGTCTTACAAGGGGAACGCCCCATGGCAAAAGATAACAAAGAAATCGGAAGATTTGATCTTACAGACATTCCCCCAGCACCACGAGGACATCCTCAAATTGAAGTGACTTTCGATATCGATGCTAACGGAATTCTTCATGTATCCGCAAAAGATGCTGCTAGCGGTCGCGAGCAAAAAATTCGTATCGAAGCAAGCTCAGGATTAAAAGAAGATGAAATCCAAAGAATGATCCGGGATGCTGAGCAAAACAAAGAAGAAGATAAAAAACGCCGAGAAGCCTCTGACGTAAGAAACGAAGCTGACAGCATGATCTTCAGAGCTGAAAAAGCCATCAATGATTATAAGGCGAACATCCCCGAATCTTTAGTAAAAGAAATCGAAGAGCGTGTAGAAAAAGTACGATCCGCTCTTAAAGAAGATGCTTCTACAGAGAAAATCAAAGAAGCTTCCGAAGAGCTCAGCCGTCATATGCAAAAGATCGGAGAAGCTATGCAGTCACAATCTGCATCTGCGGCCCCATCTTCTGCGGCTAATGCTCAGGGTGGACCCAATATTAATACTGAAGATTTGAAAAAACATAGCTTCAGTACTAAACCACCTGCGGGGAACTCAACTTCTGCAAGCTCAAATAACGAAAATATTGAAGAAGCGGATGTTGAAATCGTAGATAAACCTAACGATTAATATCCTAAAAATCTTATCCTTTATTCCCTATTTCTCTTCAGAGAGATAGGGAATTTTCTTTTTAACTCTATCCAGAAAAATATCTTTGCATTAAAAACACCCAACAAAGGCTAGGTAAACCTATGAAAATCATAAGTCCAGACATGGAGCAAAGTTGGTGAGAAAAATAAAAAAAAGAAGACCTAAAGTCTTTAAACGAAGCACTAAGCAAATCCTACTCTCCGGAATCCTATTTGTGCACGCAAAAAAAGGTTTTGGATTTGTTACTCCTGACCATCCAGAGGAATACCCTTTTGACATTTTCATTCCTGCGAGAGACCTTAAAGGTGCTTTAGATGGAGATCATGTTATCGTCTCCCTTTTCCCCCATTCTAAAGAAGGAGAAAAAAGAAAAGGAGTTATTCATCAAGTTGTATCAAGAGGAAAAACTGTTCTTGTAGGAACTATAACCTCAATTATTGACGAAACTACTGCTCTTGTTTGTGTGAATGTTTTAGGCCCAGATGTCCCTGTAAAAGCTAAACTTATCCCTAAACGCTCTTATAAAATTGGAGATCGTTTACTTCTCAGCACGCCCGAATGGAAAGAAAAGCCAGAATCTAAAGAACCTCCACCTCTACAAATGCTTGAATTTATTGGGAATATCTCCAATGCCAAGTCTGATTTCCCCTGTATAAAAGCGGAATTTGCAATCGAAGAAGACTTCCCAGATGCTGTTATCGAAGAAACCAACCACTTCTCCCAAAAGCATATCGCCCAAGCACTAAGATCACGCAAGGACCTCCGTGACCTCCTCTGCTTCACGATTGACTCCATAACAGCAAAAGATTTCGATGATGCTGTGTCATTAACCTATGACCATAATGACAACTACATTCTTGGCGTCCATATTGCAGACGTTTCCCACTACGTAACCCCTCATTCTGCTCTAGATCAAGAAGCAAGTAAAAGATGTAACTCAATTTACTTTCCTGGGAAAGTGATCCCTATGTTACCTCCAGCACTTTCTGACAATCTCTGTAGCTTAAAACCTAATGTAGATCGACTTGCCGTTTCCGTGTTCATGACATTTACAAAATCAGGTCATCTATCCAATTACGAAATATTCCGCAGTGTGATTCGTAGTAAATACCGCATGACCTACGACGAAGTGGATGAAATTGTAGAAAATAAACAACCCCATCCCATTTCAAAAACTCTCCTTGCCATGGCAGAGCTAAGCGAAAAATTCGCAGATATCAGAGAAAAGCGCGGCTGCATACGCCTGATTCTTCCCTCATTTACCATGGCACTAGACAATCTACAAGAACCCACCGCTCTTATAGAAACCCGACAAACCTTGTCGCATAAACTTATCGAAGAGTTTATGCTCAAAGCTAACGAAGTCATTGCCTACCATATTTCCCATCAAGGGTTCTCACTGCCATTCAGGATTCATGAATCTCCAAATGATGAAAGTTTACTCTCCTTCCAAGAAATGGCCAAAGCTATGGGGTTTGATATAATCATGACCCCAACTCAAGAACCCGATTATCAATACTTGCTTCAAGAAAGCTCTTCAGGACACCCTTTAGAGCCAATTCTACATTCACAATTTGTCCGAAGCATGAAAACCGCCTCGTACTCCACAGAAAACAAAGGCCATTACGGACTGAAACTCGACTTCTATACTCATTTTACAAGCCCTATTCGCCGGTATATCGATCTTGTTGTTCACAGACTGCTTTTCCACCCTATGTCCATAGAAGAAACACGCTTAGAACACATTGTAAGAGCCTGCTCTTCCCAAGAGCGTATAGCCGCAAAAGCCGAATTTGCTTTTGAAAATCTGAAAAAAACACGGTTCTTAAATAAATTCTTACAAGAACAGCCAGAAACAATTTATAAAGCCTACATTATCACTACAACTCCCGAAGGAATTTCGTTTACTGTTCCTGAGTTTTGCCAAGAAGGATGCATTCCTACAGCTCAACTGCCTAAAGAATACGCTCTGACAAAGAAAACTTCTCCTGACGATCTCCCAAGCAAACTCCGCCCAGGAGCAACGATAGAAGTCAAACTCTCCGAAGTCAATCTCCTCAATCAGGCAATTACCTGGTCCTTGGTAACAAAAAAAATAAGGACACCCAAAAAACAACCCACAAAGGAACAAACACCTAAAACTCGAAGAAAAAGGAAAACAGAATAATGCTTCCTGAAAGCTTCTTTCTAAACGATGATGTTCTCTATCTAGCCAAAGAATTACTGGGACATAGTCTCGTCACTCAAATAGAAGGAAAAACAACCTCGGGAATCATTATAGAAACAGAAGCTTATCGTGGGCCTGATGATAAAGCCTGTCATGCATACAATTATAGAAAAACACAAAGAAATCTCCCCATGTATAGCCGTGGGGGTATTGCCTATATCTACCAATGCTACGGTATGCATGCCCTATTCAATGTGGTAACCGGAAGTCAAAATCTTCCTCATGCTGTGCTCATTCGCGCTATTGCCCCCCAAAAAGGTGAGGATATCATGATCCAAAGACGTCAATGGCAAAATAAACCCAAGCATCTCCTAACCAATGGCCCCGGAAAAGTCTGCCAAGCTCTCAATCTAACCCTTGAACACAATACTCAATCTCTTACTTCCCCCCAGATCCATATAAGCCAGAAGAAAATTTCAGGTACAATTACGCAAACCCCACGCATAGGTATTGATTACGCGGAAGAATATCGGGACCTTCCCTGGAGATTCTTGCTAAACATCAAGAAATCAAAAAAAATATAGAAAAGCATGGCAAGTTGTTAAAAAAATTAAAAATAAAGAGTATAAAAACCCTAGCCAAGAAATTGGGAAAAAAATCTATGGAGTCATATCTTAAACTCTGCTCTTATGATAGACTCAATGGTGACTAGAAATCCTCTAACACAACCAATAGTGATTTATGAAGAAACACTTTATTACAGGCCTGGTTATTCTCCTCCCCCTAGCAATTACCCTTGCTGTTGTTGGAATGATAATGAACTTCCTCACGCAGCCCTTCGTTGGTCTGGTTTCAGGATTTTTCGAACGTATTAGCTTTTATTCCAAACACAAAGCCCTGTTAAAATTCGTTTTACAGATTATTTTACTCTTCGGACTTTTCTTCGCTACAGTCCTCCTAGGATTTCTAGCCCGTTTAATGATCTTTAAATCCTTGCTATCCATTTATGATAAAATTCTTCATAGGATCCCTATTATAAAAACTGTGTATAAAGCTGCTCAACAGGTGATGACAACAATCTTTGGATCCCAATCCGGATCGTTTAAACAAGTGGTCATGGTTCCCTTTCCTAATACACAAACACGCTGCATCGGGTTAGTTGCCGGAGATGCTCCAAATATTTGCTCTGACGATCCCGAAAATCCTATGATCACCGTTTTTATTCCCACAACACCCAACCCCACCTCCGGATTTCTTACTCTTTTTAAAAAATCTGATATTACCTTCCTAGACATGAAAATCGAAGATGCATTCAAATATATTATTTCCTGTGGAGTGCTCACTTCAGGATCCAATACCCCATGCTCCCCAATTACCGAAGCTCTAAGTCAAAATCCCTAGGGATAAATGGGTCACCCTATTGAAAAAAAACGCCCCTTCGATTATCCTTTTCCTTAATTATAAGTCCCCGATCATTCTCTCGATCGTTTTGGAGAATTAAAAAGTTAAATATCGAGTTACCTTATGACACGCATGAGCAAACAAGCTCGTCGAAGAGCTATGAGTCCCAAAAAGCGTAAACCTGTTTATGCTATCGTTCATCCAAAACCAGCTCCAAGAATCGCTTATAAAGCACATAAAAACGCTGTAAGCAGCGAAAGTATCTTTATTCCACAAATTAGTTAATTACTAGAGAACCAGTTATGTCACGACATCGCAGTTACGGCAAATCCATTAAAGGAGAAACCAAAAGAAACGTTCTTAAGCGTTTCGAGCGCATAGAAGTTTTGCGTAAGTTAGGCCGTTGGAATGATGCCACAGCAAAAAAAGCTACCGGTCTTCCTAAGACTCCTGTAATGAAATAAATTTTTTTTGCTGATTTATCTTGAAGAAAGTTCCCATAAAAGTTTGTGTTTCTAACAAACAAAAAGATGTTCCAATTCGAGTGCAATCAGCAAAAAAATTAGTTCTTTGTTGTTTGCAGTATTGGAAAATTACTACGGATCAAGTTTACATTTATTTCCTAGATGATAAAGCTTTAGCTCAGATTCATGACGAAGTATTCTCAGATCCTTCATTAACAGATACCATCACGTTACCTATAGACTCTCCAGGGATTTCCTCCCACCCCCACGTTCTAGGTGAAGCTTTTATTAGTCCCAAAGCTGCTATACGATTTTTAAAAGATCGTTCCCAAGATTCTGATCTTCTATATGAAGAAATTTCTCGCTATGTTGTCCATTCCCTCCTGCACATGCTGGGATACGATGACCAAACTCCTGAGGAAAGAAAAAAAATGAGAGTTAAAGAAAATCAAGCGCTATGTATGTTAAGAGAAAAACATGCGCTTCTATCAGATTAAAATGCTTGATTTCCTATTGGCAATTTCTCTCCTTGTTCTCCTATTTTCCACAGCCCTAACACAAAAATCAGTCAAAACACAAGAGGATGATACACTCCACCGCCATCCTAGTCAGTCCAATACACCGGCTCTTCTTGCCTCTGTCTTGCTCTGCTTATATGGAATCATAGGCGTTTCTATCTATTCTCAATACAAATTTACAACTAAAGGCTTAACTCAATGCTTCTGGGCCGCTTATGTGCTTGCTGCTCCTTTAGCCTACGGGTTCCTTCCCTACAGCATAAAACTCCATAAAGGGATTGTCTCAGCACTGTGTTGTATTTCTTCTTTACTTCAAGCATTTTTCCTTCCTCTTCAACGCTCTATTCATAACGAAGAAAAGGATCCCAAACCCTCAAGCTCAGAAATGGAAAATCAAATGACAGAAGCAATATCGTCTTTTGATAAATTGATCGTGAGGGAAATTATGATCCCTAAGGTAGATATCTTTGCAATACAAGAAGATACCCCTATTCGCAATGCTTTTCCAGCTATCATAGAAGAAGGCTATAGCCGAATTCCTCTATACAAGAAAAATATCGACAACATCACTGGTATACTCCTAGTCAAAGATTTACTAGCTAACCCCCAGTCAGCTAATTCCTCTCAACCAGTATCTTCAGTAGCCAAATCCCCCATATACGCCCCTGAAATTAAAAAAGTCTCGTCATTACTTCAGGAGTTTCGTCAAAAACATCGCCACCTAGCGATTGTAGTCAATGAATATGGTGTTACCGAAGGGATCATCAGTATGGAAGATATTATCGAAGAAATTTTCGGAGAAATCGCCGATGAGTATGACGTCCAAGAGGATATTCCCTATAAAAAAGTCGGAAATTCGTGGATTGTTGACGGTCGTATGAATATCTCCGATGCCGAAGAATATTTTAATTTAAAAATTCATCACGAAAATAGTTACGATACCCTAGGAGGCCATGTTTTTCATAAGGTTGGCGCCGTCCCACAAAAAGGGATGAAAATTCATCACGAAAACTTTGATATAGAAATTATCACCTGCTCAGAACGTAGCGTTGGGAAACTCAAAATCACCCCAAGAAAAAAGAAGTTCTCCCCTTCGTAACTTCTTCCAATATACAGAGAAACAAAAGAATAGAAAAATCTCTTTGCAAAAAACCTAAAGATTTACGAGAGTTAGGTCTTGAGAAATCACTATAGGTTTGGGAGCATCATCGATAATGAATAACATCCACAAAGAAGAGCACGGAACCACTGCTGTCTTACATCTCCAAGGAAAACTTGACGGGATCTCTTCTCCGGAAGTACAAGAAACCATCTCACAATCCCTATCCGCAGGAATTAATAATATTGTTCTCGACTGCGCAAATCTAGATTACATGTCCAGCGCAGGTATTCGTGTGCTCTTACAAAGCTACCATCAAGTAGGAAAACGTTCTGGGAAAATCGTTCTTACCAGCGTTCCTAAAACCATAGAACAAACTCTATATGTCACTGGATTCCTCTCCTATTTTAAAATGTTCAATAGTGTACAGGAAGCATTGCAAGCACTAAGCAAAGACGATGATTGAGAAAAACCTTTTTCTCATGTATGATTCTGCCTTCAGTTGATTTCAACCCGCTATGTTACTATGCGCAGATCTGTTTGTTATGTTAATCCTTCCGTAGCTAGAGCTGGGCAAATATCTACATGGAAGTTTCTTTACTCCCTAGTTGACTATCTCCCCGAAGGAACAAAACTTAAATTTGACCTAGGATGTCAAGGCAGACCTATAGATTGGGAAATTCCTTCCGTTGATCTGAAACAACCTCGTAATACTATCTATTTGGAAACCCCCAACGGGGATATTCTCACTGCAGTAACCATCCCCATTCCTAATAGTCCTGTTCCACAGTACGAATTTACTCTTCCTTACGAGTTAGAAGCTGGAGAAACACTGACTATTGTCCTTGGTCCTTCTCCAGAATATCCACAAACAGACGAAGCTGGAAACGGTGCTCAACTATTCACTCAACGCCGAAAACCCTTTTATCTCTACGTAGATACGGATGGCAAAGGCAACTACGAAGAACCCGATATCTTTACCATGGATATTCGTGGTAATGTTCTTAAAAACATTCAAATCTTCACCCCTTCCTACGTTGTTAAAAACAAACGTTTTGATATTACCGTACGCTTCGAAGATGAGTTCAATAACCTGACAAACTTCTCTCCAGAGAACACACGTATCGAACTTTCTTACGAGCACTTAAGAGAAAATCTAAATTGGCAATTATTTATTCCTGAAACAGGATTCGTTATCCTACCGAACCTCTACTTCAATGAATCTGGAATCTATAGAATCCAATTAAAAAATCTCCTCACAGGAGAACTCTTCGTCTCTGCTCCCATAAAATGTTTCTCCGAAACAGCGCCCAATCTTATGTGGGGTCTGCTTCACGGGGAATCGGAACGCGTAGACTCTGAAGAAAACATAGAAGCATGTTTACGTTATTTCAGAGATGATCGCGCGTTAAACTTTTACGCATCGTCATCTTTTGAAAACCAAGAAGGCTTAACCCCCGATCTTTGGAAAATGATCAACCAAACTATTGGGGATTTCAATGAAGAAGACCGTTTCGTAGCCTTATCAGGAGTGCAATATTTCGGCGAACCCGGAGAAGAAGGCCTCAGACAAATTCTCTATGTCAAAGAAAATAAATCTTGTTCTAAGCATAAAGACTGTAAAATCGCCTCCTTATCAAAGCTCTACAAGAGCATGTCTTCTCACGAAATTATTTCGATCCCGAGCTTCACAGCATCCAAACGCTATGGGTTTAATTTTAACAACTTCCAGCCAGAATTTGAACGTGTTGTTGAGATCTATAACGCTTGGGGATGCTCGGAAAGAACAGAAAAAGAAGGAAATCCTTTCCCCATTAAAGGAGAGGATTCTGAAATGGCATCAGGAACATTAATAGAAGCGTTAAAACGCAATTTACGCTTTGGTTTTGTTGCTGGTGGTTTAGATGATCGTGGTATTTATAGCAAATTCTTCGACGACAACCAACAGCAATACACTCCAGGTCTTACGGCCATCGTATGTAATAAATACGATCGAGAATCCCTTGTAGAAGCTTTGCATCAGCGTCATTGCTATGCAACTACAGGCCCAAGAATTATCGTTAGCTTTAACATTACTTCAGCTCCCATGGGTTCTGAGTTATCCACAACTACAAAACCTGGCCTTGCTGTAAATCGTCATATTTCAGGATATGTTGCAGGAACGTCTCAACTTAAAACTGTTGAGATTATCCGTAACGGGGAAGTCATAAAAACATTCCATCCCGAAAGCAATAATCTGGATTATGAATACGATGATATGGAACCTCTATCTCGAGTAACTCTTAAAGATCCTAAAGGGAAAATTCCTTTCGCATTCTACTATTTAAGAGTCACGCAGGTAGACCAATCTATGGCATGGAGTTCTCCTATTTGGGTAGATCTTCATTAATCCTACTGATTTTTATTGAAGGCAGGTCTTCTTATGATGACTCTTTTTCTTCTTATTTGCTGTGCCACAGCACTACTGGGAGTGGGCATAGTTATTTTACTCATAGGCTCTTATCTTCTAGGCAGGCCTTTATCTAAAGGATGTGGAAAATCGAACTGTTGCCATAAAAAAGCGTGCGATAAACAAACTCGATCTGATTCTACAACCAAAGCATCATCCCATGACAACGACACCCCTTCCTCGCATTCTTCTTAAAAACTCTTGGATGAAACAGTTATTTGATACGTATACGGAAGGAGCTCGTCTTTCTACAGACGAAGCCTTGCGTCTACTTCTCTTAGAAAATGAAGACGATCAGCGTGCCTTATGGGACTTTGCAGACCAAGTACGTAAAAAGTATGTTGGAGATGTTGTCTACTACTCTTCCACCTTTTATTTATATCCCACGAACTTTTGTGACTTCAACTGTACCTTCTGTGCTTTTTATGCGAAACCGGGAGATGCTAAAGGATGGTTTTATACTCCTGACCAACTTATCCAAAAGATTCATGAGTTAGACGTTCCCGTTACAGAAGCACATATCGTTTCAGGATGCTTTCCAGAGTGCAATTTAGACTACTATACTGAGCTATTCAGAAAGATTAAGACCAATTTCCCTCATATCCATATTAAAGCACTCACCGGTATTGAGTATGCTTACCTAGCGCAACTTCACAACATTCCTGTTGTAGAGGTATTGAAAATCTTAAAAAACTCAGGATTAGATTCCATCCCTGGAGGAGGTTTTGATATCCTTGTAGATGAAATACGCCAAGTACTGGCTCCGGGACGATTATCCTCTCAAGCTTTCTTAGATATTCATAGAACAGCGCATAATCTTGGAATACCAAGCAATAGCACGATGTTGTGCTATCATAGGGAGAAGCCTGAAGATCTCGTCACACATATGGAAAAGTTAAGAAATCTCCAAGACGATACATTAGGATTTAAGAACTTTGTGTTGTTGAAGTTCGCAACAGAAAATAATCCCCTAGGGAAAAGACTTCGCAAAATCGGAAGATTTCATAATATCCCACCGGCATCTATCATTGCTGTGGCAAGGCTATTCTTAGATAATTTTAGAAACATAAAAGCCTTGTGGAATTATTTAGGAATCGAGCAAGCTCTACACTTGCTATCTTGCGGAGCGAATGATCTTTCCTCCACACATATCGGAGAAAAGGTGTTTCAAATGGCCTCTTCAAATCAAAGTATAAAAATGGATATTGAGGGAATGGCAAGCCTCATTAAAAAACAAGGGCGCATACCATGTCTGACAAACTCGAAAGACGTATAACTTTGGGATGCGTAAGCTATATCAATGCTTTTCCTTTTTCTTTGGAGCTTGCAAAAAGAGAGGACATTCTTCTTCATACAGCCCCTCCAGCAAATTTACTTGGCAAGCTTCTCGATGGAAGTTTACAATTTGCTCTCACCTCTGCCGCGGGGCTATTAACTCATCCTTTTGGGAAAATTCCAGGATTTGGCATAGCAGCTTATAAAAAAATTCTCAGCGTAAATCTTTACGCTGCATCGACATTCTTCACTTCTGAGAAACTTCGCATTGCGGCAACAAAAGAAAGCCGCTCCTCGGTAATGCTCTTGGACATTCTTTGTCGTCATTTGTGGAACACCTCTATCCCAGAAATTATCCAACTTCCTGCTGATGAAGTTATAGAGAAAGCAGGAAATTACGATGGGCTACTCTTAATAGGGGATAAAGCTTTACATCATCCTCATATTCCTGGATTTGCCACATATGATCTTGCCCAAGGGTGGTATGAACTTACCCAACTTCCTTTTGTTTTCGCTGTTGTTCTTTCTAATAATCCTCAGGGAAGTGATGTTGTACAATCCGCATTAGAGAGTTCGCTACACTATTTCGAAACTCATCCTGAAGCTTGTATAGAAAGGGCTAAGGAACGCTCTCAGCTTCCCCAAGATCTTATTCAGGAGTACTACTCTCTATGCCGTTATCGTCTAAGAGAAGAAGACTATGCAGGACTTGAGAAATTCCGAGAATATTATGCCACCATCTATCAACGAGCCTAATCTTCAGGAGATGTTTGATTCCTTAGCTCCTAAATACGATAGGATAAACTCTATCCTATCTCTAGGCATGCATCATTTATGGAATCGTACGTTTGCAAGAATGTTAGGAAAGTCCGAGCATCTTCTAGATCTTTGTTCAGGAACAGGGAAAGTTGCCTATAGGTATATCCGTGATTATCCTGGATCAAAGGCTACTCTGGTAGACTTCTCTGAAAAAATGCTGCTTGCGGCTCAACAGCGCTATCCTGATGCACCTTTTACTTTTATAGAGGGGGATATTGTTCAGCTGCCCATAGATGAAGAATCGCAAACTCTAGCTTCAATGTCCTATGGATTAAGAAATCTCTCCAATCCTAAGCAAGCTCTTGAGGAAATCCATCGTATTTTACAACACAACGGATGCTTAGGCATCTTAGAACTCACCTCACCCTCTCGCAAGCATCCCCTCTATCTCGCCCATCGACTATATCTAAACTTCTTAGTGCCTTGGCTGGGGAGACTATGTTCTAAAAATAAGCAAGCCTATACATATCTAGCCGAGAGCATTAAGAAACTCCCGAGCGATGACTATCTAGAACAACTATTCCAAAACGCGAAGTTCCAAGTAAGCAAAAAAAGGAAATTAGCCTTTGGATCAGCTACAATCTGGATACTGAAGAAAATCTAAACCTTATGAAGACTTTTTGCGACCGCGTTTAGCAGGAGCCTTACTCTTAGGCGCAGGCTTTTCATCCTCGCTATCGTCATCATCCCCAAAGAAATCTCCCGTGGCTATAGAATCATAACCCAATTTCGCTGAAAGCTCTTTCAATGAAGCAAATCTTTCTGAAAGATTCGCGAGGTTTAACTGGTCTTCCACACGGCCAGCTCCACGAAGATTAGCTAAGAATTCTTCTTCAGTGTCAAATTTCTCAGAAAATGTAATCGAAGATGCCGAAGTAATTTCTGGGAGGAACAGGAAACGTCGCGCTACAGCGGGTACCTTAGTATAAATATCACTAGATATCGTAGTTTCAGATTCTACTTTTGCCGACTGTTTCGGAGGACGTCCTCGCTTAGGACGAGGATTCAATGCTTCGTTAGAATAATAAATCTTAGCTTTATTCACTAACAGCTGACGTGCTTGCGCAAGCTCTTTCGACACCTTAGTATCAAAAAGATGAATCTTAAACTGCTCTAAAATGTGCTTTGAAAAATCTAAGTCTTCTTCGAAAACAAAATGAAATTTATTATTACGCAACCACTCAATAATACGTATACGAGAACGCTCTACGTAAAACTGCTGCCACTTTTCTAATTCAGATTCATGATCATAGATAAATTCTAAAAATTGCTCCCGAGCATTTTTAGACTGTAGAATCTCAAGAAACTTTTCCTTGGTGTCAATGTCATAAATTTTTTCATTGATAAACGTTTCCATGATTTTTTTAACTTCATAGAACGTTAACTTAGGAATTAGACAATAGCGTTCTGCATTCACCTCTAATTCTTCATAAATCTTATCTAAGTCTTCTTGATCCTTATCTAAATCAATATAGAGGATAAATCCTTCAACACGGTCTAAATAAAAATCTCTCTCGTCATCAGACTTAGAGAAAGCATCCATAAGGCGCAGAGCGCGTAATAAAAGAGGATTCTGTGGTACAGGATACGTAGTCATAAATCAAGATTATAAAAGAATCAGAGTTAGAGGGCAAGAGATCTATCCTTAAGGAATAAATTCACAACATAGTATTCCGGATAGATATTTCTTTATTCAACTATTTTTGATTCCAAGCCCATTCGGATTCAATAGAAAAAATTAAAAACTTTCATCAAGGATATCTTGAGCTACTGGTCCCTCAAGATACACGCGATCACTATCTAAAGAGATTTTAATCAAAATACGATTCCATGTCCAAATATGTATTTTGGTATTGGATAAACCATAACGTTTAGCTAAAACAAGAGCTGCTGCTGTAGCTCCGGTACCACAAGCTAACGACTCTCTTTCTAATCCACGTTCGTAAGTGCGCATGTGAATTTCTCTGAAGTCCTGAGCCTGAACAAAATTCACATTCGTTCCTTGAGGCGCAAAATCCTCATGATAACGTAGAAAACTTCCCCACAGATTCACAGGTACAGAGGATAAATCCTCCACAAAAACAATCACATGAGGGACTCCTGTATCAATGCTGAACACTTCTTTAGGAAGATCAGAAAGAGTATGCGTAAGTTGATGAGAACGGTACTTCCAATTAGGAAGAGTCATATCTACAACAACACGATCCCAGGAATAAAACTTCCCAGAATATACCCCCGAATCAGTTTCTACAGAAATTTCCTCTTTTTCTAATACCGAAGATAAATAAGCTATCACACAACGAAGACCATTCCCACACATATTTGGTCGGGAGCCGTCGTCATTAAAGATAATCAGCTTGGCATCAGCTATGGATGAGGGAAGGACATGAAGAAATCCGTCTACCTGATGTTCCCTACACAGATTAGGGATCATTGTAATATCGGGGCAGGCCTCGCTAAGAATAAAGCGATTCCCTGCTCCCGAAAAGAAATAACGCTTACAGATCGTTGAACGAGAAAAGGATGCCATCGAGCAAACCAAAGTCTTTAGCTTCATCTGCAGTCATCCACATATCTCGATCGATAGCTTTTTCAATAACTTCTCTAGGTTGTCCTGTGGCTTCTACATAAACATCAACTATGCGTTTTTTTGTTTTTAAGATTTCACGAGCGTGAATGTCTAAATCTGTAGCTTGTCCTGTGATGGGACCGCCTATAGATGGCTGGTGAATCATAATACGCGAATGGGGAGTTGCAAAACGACGCCCAGGAGCTGCACACAAGCTTAATACTGATCCCATGGAAGCTGCTAATCCTGTAACTACAGTAGTCACCGGAGACGTCATCATTTTTATTTGATCCCAGACTGCAAAGCCTGCATCTACAGATCCTCCGGGACTATTAATCACGAATACTATAGGCTGACCTGGATTGGTAAGTTCTAAATACCAAAGCTTCTTAATAGCATCCGCTGCGCTCTTATCTGTTACAGGCTCAGAAAAAAATACCCGACGGGTATCTAGAATTTTTCTATCTATAACATCTTGTAACTTATTCTCTACTTCCCCATCAGGCATAGAACAATACATCTCCTAACTAAACTAAAGTTTCCAGATCGATTTCAGGATAAAGCGGGAACCGCGCCAATAAATCTGCGACTCGAGCCTTTGCTTCTTGAGCAATGTTTTCCGGAAGCTCTCCTTCACTTTTACTAAAATTATCATCAGCATTACGTCTCAAAGTAATATTTCGCAATACTTTCACAATAATATTCGCAACTTCTTCCATTTCATCGCTGCCCATACCCAAAGACGTTAAAGCAGGTGTCCCCAAACGTATTCCTGAGGTTCTCCACACGCCCTCAGAATCAGATGGTATAGTATTGCGATTCACAGCAATACCTACAGAACTTAAGATATCTTCAGCCACATTTCCAGGAATGCCTAAGGATGTCAAATCAATAATCAACATGTGGTTATCCGTTCCACCAGTCAGCAGGCGTAAACCGTGCTTCTGAAAATGTTCTGCTAACGTCCTAGCATTATCTACAACCTGATGAGCATACTTTTTGAAATCCACAGTTAAGGCTTCTTTCAACGCTATAGCTTTTGCTGCAATAACATGAGGTAGAGGTCCTCCCATCATTAAAGGACAAGCTCTATTAATCATACCTTCATATTCTTTAGTAGATAACATTAAACCTCCACGAGGTCCTCGCAGTGTTTTATGAGTTGTCGTAGTCACAATATCGGCAAAAGGAATCGGGTTTTCTTCTTCTACAAATACGCCACCAGCAACAAGGCCTGCAAAATGCGCCATATCCACCCACAAAACCGCGCCACAATCATCAGCAATTTGTTTTAGGATGGAAAAATTTAATCTTCGAGAATAAGAAGAATATCCAGCAATTAATACTGTAGGCTTATGTGTTCGTACTAAACGAGCTATCTCAGCATAATCAAAAAGCTCTGTCTTTTTACTCACTTCATAAGGCAAACAGCGCATTAATTTAGACATGACGTTTAAGCGTACATTTCCGTGTGTTAAATGCCCCCCAGAATTCAACGAAGGCCCTAGACACACATGAGAGCCTATCTCCGCTTTTAATTCTGCATATTCCTTATCCGTAAGATCATTAATCGTTTTATATCCCAAACGTTTAACTGCGGGGCCTTGGATTTTCTGAGTGATAATTGCCATGATTGCCAATAAATTAGCATCCGCACCTGAATGTGGTTGTACAAAAGCACTCTCTGCACCAAAGAGTTCTTTAGCGGTTTCTGCACATTCCCATTCGATAGCGTCCACATTCTCACAGCAAGAATAAAACCGCTTAAAAGGACTGCCTTCGCAATATTTATCCGTAAGCAAATTCCCCATGGCAAGCTGAACAGAAATAGAGGAATAATTTTCAGAAGCTATCATCTTTAAACGTGAACGCTGACTTTTTAGCTCATCAATGACGCTCTTCCCGATAGAAGGAAAGGAATGCAAAAGATGATCTAATGCAGCTAAATATGCGGTAGAAGCTAAATCCTGCCCCTTCTTCCCCGAAGCATTTTCTAAAAATTTATGCAACAATGACGCCATTGCCGAACCTCTATTAACAACTATCTACAAATGAAAAACTATAATATACAGCGAAGCTCTTCGCACCTAACCCAAGCAAGACTAAGAACTAGGGTATTTTTCCCTCAGAGAAAAAGCTAAGATCTAGAGAGACATCCTAGCTTTCGCATCGAAAAATGTCAATCGGCTCATCATGCGACCCGAACACCACTAAAAATAAGTAGACGCATGATGCTATCTCCGGATTTTTACTAAGACACATACAGGGAAACTCACTATTTTCTAGGTGCGAAACAATCTTCCACTCTTTACATTAGGCTCTTTGGATTCATTCTAGACTAAGATGATTCAATGACTGTATATCTAGGATTAAATCAACAAACGGCTAGGAAATACCGCGCTCTTTTTGCTCCGATTCTTGAAATTGTTCCCTTTGCAAGAAGTTCCCCCCAACTACGCCATGCTTATCTCTACTTAGAGAAGACTTCGCATATTTTACTTACTAGCCCCTCTTCAACCTCCCTGTTCTTCTCCAGAATGAAGAAAAAATTCTCTAGAAAAACTTTGAGAAACAAACACTATCTATGTTTAGGGAAAATCACAGCTCATCGTCTCGCACGTTGCCTGCCTAAAGCCCCCTACTCTCTAGCCGCTACTGAAACAGGAGAGGGTGTTCTCCCCATGATTTCCTCTCTACCCAAAGAAGCGCGCATCCTTTATCCGCATTCCGCTTTATCGCGCCCCATAATTAAAAATTTTTTAACACAAGAAAACCGATATTTTTTTGCTTATCCACACTACAGTATTCGAGAGCGCCGGTTAAGTCCGCAAATATTCGATCACTGTACTCGAGTAATTTTAACCAGCCCTTCAGGAGTCAGAGCTTACGCAAAACTCTTCCCTGTACTCCCGGACAGACAACATTTCTGCCAAGGCCCCATCACCCTTAAAGAATTTCAAAAAATTTATAATCATTCTGGAGATCTGCTTCCATAAGAAGAACTTCCGGAAAAGCTGATGACAAAAACAGTTTTTACGATTAAAATTCTTCTGCTCTTAAGCTTTTATTCGACAGTACTCTGTATGTCAGTTTCGGCAACAATCGCACAAAATCAAGAATATAAAGAACCTCTAAATCTTTTCCCTAAAGGGAGTGAGACTAGAAAGAGGCTTATTCACTTTATTGTACACTGCGTAATTCAAACTTTAATACTAGCGGCTCTTTTCACAGGAATCATCGCCTCGGGCTGTTGTTTACACCCCGTGTTCTTTGTATTCTTTCTTACCCTAATCCCTGTGTACCTATCCCTTAGGTATCTAGCCTCTGAAAGACTCCGGAATTTATACAGAGCTTTCGATGTTTATCCTTCTGAGGACGAAATCCATAGTATTATTTTTTCTAAGATAAAGGAATCGTAAAGAATAAAACCTTTGGTTAAAACAGTTTGGTTTTTATAAAATTAATTAATAAAACTAAACGTTATTATACTTTTTATATGCCAAGTATTAACTCAGGTAGTTCCCAAAACCAAGTCGGAAGACAAAATGTTCCAGACTTTACACCCGCACTCTCACCAAGAGAGATCTCCACTCAAAGAACGAACAAGGTATTGAAGATTACTTCTTTATCTATTCTCGGCGCATTAGCCGTGGGAACTGCTGTAGCCGGTATTACCCTAGCTATTGTATTGGGATCCCCAGCGCTCGCTGCTCTAGCTGTAGCCTCCGTACTATTTGCTGGAATAGCGGTTCTTGTTCACAAACACCTAACACAAAAAGCTGACGGAAACTGGTCTCAAGCCTTGGACATTAACTTCAGAGAGCTGCCTCCTCAATTCATAAACGCAAATTTCGTCGTTACTCCCGGAGCTACTTTCTCCTTCTATCAAAATAAGAAAAATCCCCAAGTTAAACTAGGCATACAAGAAGACTCTCTCTCTGGATTTTCTTTAAAATTCCTTGCTCTTCCCAGATCAAACACAGCAAGAACGGTGACAGGCCAAAAAGGAATCGCGTTCAACATTCTACTTCCTAGCCCACAGACTTCGATTTCACTAAATACGAATCAAGCTCACGCCTTTTTCTCTACTCTTACAAAGCATAATCAGCACCATCTATGGTCGGCCTCTCAATATCAAGGACAAACATCCATTAGACAGCCGTTTGCCCCAACAGAAGTCCGTTCCACAAAGTTAGATATAAAAAATAAAACCTCTATACCGCTTTCTGAAAAAGAAACCTACCCCGCATTCATAGGACACGCACGCGGACTTAAACTCGAAGAGTTCTCCGGAGAGAATGAACAGGTCATGAATAATTACTATAACCGTGCGCTTTTTACCTATGAGAACTGTTTAAAGGAAGCCATTGAAAAAGGCTGCTCTGTAGTCTCTGTTCCCCTATTCTCTTCTGTCTGCGAACTACATTTAAAAGACAAGCGCCCTAAACAAAATCATAATTACGAATGGCTTTTGGGATGCAACCATCTATGTAAAAAAGCTTTAATTGAAGCTGTGAATAATATAGCGCTTTCCAACCCCAACTCTTTAAAACTCCTTGTCCTCCTACAAGATCCGTTTGCTTCTCAACCCTAATTGCGTACTCAAGGAGAGCATTTGATAAAAATGCCCTCCTCGCGTTTTCAAATAAAAAATTCTCTAAAAAGAACCTTTTATTTTTTTCCTCACGCCATTACCCTATTTTTAGGTTTATAGGAGAAAAGCAATCCTATGAATTGCGTATTTAGGAAAGAACATTGAGGGAAAGCTTAAGAAGTTTCTTTAGGTTTGGCGGGCTGCCTTGCGGTCACATTGGGGAGCAAATTCTAATTATCTTTTAAACTCGTTCTCGAGTTGAATTTGGCAAAAATTAATTCGCTCACGAGTTAGGGTGATTAAACTTTTTGCTTTTCTTAAGTCGTTGTCTTTTAGGAATTTCTTTTGTTGAAAAAAACGTTCTTTACTTCTTGCTAAAAAAGCAGTAAACTTGCTTTCTTCTTCAGATGTATTCATTCCTAAATTTCATGATTTCGCATCCGTATTTAGGAACCACTAAGCCAAGCAAGGAATAGTTTTCATGCATGAAGCCCTCCAGAGCATTTTAGCCATTCAAGAGCTCGATATTAAAATGATTCGCTTGATGCGCGTCAAGAAAGAGCATCAGAAAGAGCTCGCTAAGGTCCAATCTCTTAAATCTGACATTCGTCGCAAAGTTCAGGAGAAAGAGTTGGAGATGGAAAACCTAAAGAATCAGATTAAAGAAGGCGAGAATCGGATTCAAGAGATTTCTGATCAAATTAACAAATTAGAAGGTCAACAAGCGGCTGTGAAAAAAATGGATGAGTTTAACGCTCTCACCCAAGAAATGACAGCTGCGAATAAAGAGCGCCGCGCGTTAGAACACCAACTGAGTGATCTCATGGACAAGCAGGCGGGAAGTGAAGATCTGATTGTTTCTTTAAAAGAAAGCCTCACGTCTACAGAAAATAGTAGTTTCGCTATTGAAAAAGAAATCTGCGAAAGCATTAAGAAGATTAATGAAGAAGGCAGGGCCCTACTACAACAACGTAGCGAACTCAAAGAGACCACAGATCCGGAAATGTTTCTTATTTATGAACGTCTATTAAACAACAAAAAAGATCGTGTTGTTGTGCCTATAGAGAACCGTGTTTGTAGTGGCTGCCATATAGTTTTAACCCCCCAGCATGAAAATCTTGTCCGTAAGAAAGACCGCCTGATTTTCTGCGAGCATTGTTCGAGAATTTTGTATTGGCGAGAACCCGACGCTCTTGCATCAGACAGTTCTGCTGCAAAACGTCGTCGAAGACGCTCTGCTGTATAATAAGTTTTGTCGGAAGAGAAAGGCAACCGCTTCCTGTATCTCTAGTAGATATGGTAAGAGGAAAGTCTGGACTTCATAAGAAGAGATACTGGAGAAACTCCAGGGGCCGTAAGGCTACGGAAAGTGCAACAGAAAACACTCCGCTATAATATAGACAGGCTGAAAATTCCTACTTTAAGAGTAGGAGCTATTAAGGTGACTTAATAGACGTGCAAACCCTATCTGAAGCAAGAGAAAAAGTTTTTGTTTCTGCATAATGAGGAGCTCTGTTCCTCATAAACTTTTTCACAATCGCTTGAGGGATATAGTAATATATCCCCTAGATGAATGGTTGCCCTCAAGATGGTCTTTGCCATCTTGTAGACAGAATCCGGCTTACTCTCTCTTCCGATATTTTTTACTTTTAGATAAGCCCTGCTTTTGCCAGGGTATGCATCTGAAGCAATCCCACAACATACCTTTGATCCTTAGCATCTACAACAGGTAAAATAGTAATAGGACTTCCTGTTTCCATCATTTGCAAGCCGAGAATCACATCAGCATCCTCTCGAATTACTCTAGGATTTGGCGTCATTACATTTTTAAGCTGCTGAGAAAGGATCTCCCCTCCATGACGAGATAACGCCCTACGCAAATCTCCATCTGTGAATACCCCAAGAATTTCGAATTTCTCATTCACTACGCAAACACATCCGCAGCCATAAGAAGAAAAAACATCTAGAGAATCTGCTATCGTATTTTCTGGAGAACAGAAAGGGACTTCTGTTTTGGGGAACATATAGTCTCGAATTTTCCCAATAACCTTTAACCCTATTTGTCCTCCAGGATGATTCTTTCCATAATCCGCTAGGGATATTCCTCGACTACGTAATAATGTAATGGAAAGAAGATCTCCGAAAAGCAACTGGCATGTTGTTGATGTTGTAGGGACAAGATTAAAAGGATCGAGCTCTTCAATCATAGGTAAAATCACCACATGATCACAAAGAATTGCTAAACTAGAATAAGCCGCAGAGGTAATCCCAACAATAAACACTCCACGTTCTTTTAGATAGGGAATCCATTCTAAAATCTCGCGAGTTTCCCCACTTTTAGAGAAAAGACAAACAATATCTCCGTGCTGAACAAGACCGAGATCCCCATGGAGGAGATCTCCAGAAGGAAGAAAAAGAGCACGCTCACCAAAGGATTGTAAAGTAGCGACTACTTTCCTTGCGATACAACCGCTTTTGCCCACGCCGGAAAAAAATACAGAACCCTGGTGATGCAATATTTTCTCAGCTAATAGCCAAGTACCCTCGCATCGAAAAGTTTCAAAAAAGCGTTCTAAAGATTCCTTTTGCTTAGCGACAATATCTTGGCATAAATCAACAGCTGTTGCGGGAGAGCTCATCCCTTCTAATCCTTGGAAAAAATCGTAGTATGTTAGCTCATCGTAACAGACTCTAATCGATTTTTCAATGAGGTTAAAAATTCACTACCGTAAATGCCGTCAAGAACTCTATGGTCAAACGTTAGGGTGACGTAGACCATTTTTCGGATAACCAAAGAGTCGTCATCACGAACAATAACACGTTTTTGTATTGTTCCTATTCCTAAAATAGCCACTTCAGGATAACGAATTATTGGCATGCCTATTAAAGCTCCAGTCATACCGAAATTGGTAACTGTGACACTACCATCTTGAGTTTCTGAGGGGTCCAGCTTATTTGCTCTCGCTCTTACAGATAAATCTGCAAGACTTTTTGCAATGCTGACCAAACCGCGATCCTGACAATTACGAATAACAGGAACAACAACGCCCTCTTTATTCAAATTAACAGCAACCCCCACATTGATGGATTTCTTCACAACGATAGTATCCCCGTCTAAAGATCCATTTAATAACGGGAACTGTTCCAAGGCTTTCGCCAAACATTGGATAATGAAACTCGTTATTGTCAGTTTCACACCGTGTGTTGCAAAAAATCTATCCTTCTCTTCGGAAATTAAATTCATTAAATCTGTGACATCAATATCCACAATAAGAGAAGCGTGAGGAACCTCATCTGAAGATTTAGACAAGGAAGAGGCTATCGCTCTACGCAGTGGAGACATAGGAATGCGATTTTCATTAGCATTCGAAATATTTGGACACGCGGGCTGACGTAATTCAGAAATGTAATTTTCTAAGTCTTTACGGGTTACACGCCCTTCACTTCCTGTTCCAGAAATTTGTTGTAGCTGCTGAATACTGACACCCTCTCGATGTGCCAAGCTAAGAACCGCTGGAGAAAACCACGTTGAATGATTTCCAGAGTCGTGAGAACAAGAAGATTCGGAAGAGGATTCCTGTGCAACCACCTCTTCCTGAGCTCCTGATCCGGTATCAATTATGGCTAAAACCTCTCCTGAGGCAACCTCATCACCTTCATTTACAAGACAACGCATTAATTTCCCAGCTTTAGGAGATGCTAACTCGGTAGCAATTTTATCCGTAGACACTTCAATTATTGGTTCGTCTTTTGCAACATACTCATCTACCTGCTTGAGCCAACGAACTACAAATCCTCCTGAAGCTGTCTCTCCTATTTTCGGAAATCGAAATTCAAACATGCGTTAATCTCCCTTATCCTGTTTCAACACTCTCATCTTTTAAAGCTACTATGGTCTCTTCTGGTGTGGATATCTCACCCTCTCCAGTAGCTACATAAACAGCGACTACAGCATCTCCAAGGATATTCATAGGGGTTCCAATAATGTCTCGTAACCTATCGATTCCCGCCAACACAGCAATTCCTTGAATCGGCAAACCAACAGAGGCTAGAACAGATCCTAGGGTGATCATTCCCCCGCCAGGAACTCCGGCGCTTCCTACTGCAGAAAAAGTTGCTGCCACAACGATTAACAACAAACTACTGAAAGACAAAGAACAATTATAGGCCTGTGCAATAAACACAGCCGCCATTCCTTGAAATATCGCCGTACCATTCATATTGACAGTAGCACCTAAAGGCAAAACAAAACCAGAAACTTCCGAAGAAACCCCAAGATTTTTAGACACACAACGCATGGTTACTGGCAACGTTGCTGAACTGCTTGAGGTGGATATCGCACAAGATATTGCATCCATCATAGCAGAAAGAAATTTCGAGAAGGACATCTTACATCCTGCGCGGATAATACCGCCGAAAACAATAACAGCATGAAATAGGCACGCAAGATAGTATGCAAGAACGAATTTCCCTAATTGCCAAAGAATAACCAAGCCGTGACTTCCGGAAATCCATGCCATACTTGCCCCCACACCATAGGGAGCAAAAGCCATGATCATATTGATCATGCGTAGCATGATCTCAGAAAAGCCTTCAATAAACTTAGCCACAGGGCGTCCCTGTTCTCCAGAAAGACGCATAGCTATTCCTAAGAAAATAGCAAAAACTATGATTTGTAAAATGTTTCCTTCAACAAATGAACGCACGGGGTTTGAGGGAAAAATTTGAGAAATCAAAGACAAGAAATAACCGCTATTTTTTTCAGGAGCGATGCTATGCGTTTCAACTACGCTTTGTGATAAATCACACCCTTCTCCAGGGCTAAAAAACTGAGCAAAGCATAGGCCAATAACAATGGCGACACACGTCGTTCCTAAATATAGGGCAACACTTTTCATGCCTATACGCCCTAATTTTCTCATATCACTAATAGAAGCGATGCCCAGAACCATGGAACAAAATACCAAGGGGTAAACAACCATGCTCAATAGGTTTAAAAAAATATCTCCTATCGGTTTAAAAAAGATTGCTTTATCTCCTAAAATTAAACCTAGGGTAACCCCAACAAATAATCCTATAAAGATTTTCATCCATAGTTTCATTAGTTACCTCTTACCATTATGTATTTGATCTATTCTATCCAGCAAAGAAGCGGTAGAACCTTCAAGATCTATAAAATCAAAATGCATTTGCACCATACCAATCGGTAGCATCCCCGGCTCATGAATCAAGTTGCCGAGATTCATGCTATCCTTTTCTGTGCACAATATCCCCTGCCCCTGACGCATAGCTATCTTTGAACAGAAGTAGTGCAGCTCTTTTTTCGTTATTCCCGCGTGATCAGGTAACAAATATGTTCCTAATATTTTCACTCCGGCACGTTTTAACATATCAAGAAATCCCTGTGGAAATCCCAGACCACAGAAAACTCCGGCGGCTAACCCTGAAAGGCTATCCAGAGAAAGTTGCTCCCCACTCGGTGCCCAAAGTATTTGAGAAATGCGAGGCTCAACAAAAATTTTTGGCGATGTACACCAAGTATTTAAACGTTTCTGGTTCTCAACACTACAAGAACCGTTAACTATTACCGCATCGGCCTCCCCCAATCTCTGAGGAAAATCCCGAAGACGCCCGCGAGGGAAGAAAGCTTCTCCTCCCAAAGGGTCCTGACCATTAACTACGACAATTTCCATGTCTTTGTGTAGTTTTTGATTTTGGAAACCGTCATCCAAAATCAAAATGTCAAAATTTCTAGAAGCTTCCTTAGCAGCAACCCTACGATCCTTATGCACAAAAACAGATCCCTTGGAGAGCTTCTTTGCCATAAGCAAAGGTTCATCTCCAACATAAGCTGCGTCATGCGTCTCTGGGTTCACTATAGTGAGCTTTCCCTGACGGCTGCATTTTCCCTTATAGCCACGAGAAAGAACAGCACAGGAATATCCTCGTGCCTTTAGAGCTTCAGCCAACCACAATACTGTGGGTGTTTTCCCCGCTCCCCCAAGAACAATATTTCCCACACTGATTACAGTAGAAGAGGAACGGTAGGGTGCTGAAAAAAGTAGCTTTCGTCGAAAGCTTGCGGTACGGGCAAATATCCAAGAAAGGACGCGACCCAAATACCCCCAACCTAGGATTTTCCCAAAACTAATAGCTACGGTTAGGCGGCGATACAAAATAAAAAAAGGCGAAGGAAGGCGTGTTTTCATCAATTTTCGTTGTAACTCACTGATCATCCATTCAGAAAATTGTGATTTTTTTAAAAATCACGATCTTAACCGCACCCTGGAAACGCCAAGCATCTCATAAAAAACATTAAAAATCAAGTTTACACAAGAAAGTCAAAAAAAGCTTATATAATAACTATTATAGTCTTTTTTTAATTAACTCCTTTTTGCGAGATAAATAATGTAAATTATTTTTAGATATTCTAAAAACACGCGGTCCACATTTGACGCCAAACTAGGAAACCCAACGCTGTCGAATTACTTCGTAAGCAACTGCGGATACGGCTGTAGATAAGTTTAAGGAATCTGCTTGACCCAGCATGGGTAAAGATATTTTAGAAAAATCCCCATTCAGCCAAGATGAGGTTAGCCCATCTTTTTCAGAGCCAAATACTAAGGCGAGTGGCTGATTATAATTTTCACAAAAATATAGAGAACTCGCTCTAGGAGTCGTTACAAAAACTTGCCATTTTTCCTCAGAAAGAGTTTGCAACACCTCTTCTAAGGTTGCAGACCAGATAGGAAGAGTGAATACCGTCCCTAACGAAGATCGAATTACATTGGGATTATACAAATCAACAATAGGATCGCATAAAACCACCCCATCGGCTCCCACGCCATCAGCAATTCTAAGTAAAGCGCCGACATTCCCAGGTTTTTCCACCTGCTCTATGATTAAATAAAATGGTAAGGGATTCTTTTTCTGGTTTAAAAATTCCTTTCGGGACCACCAACGTTTTTTCATCACCGCAATGAAATTATCATGATGCTCTTTATAAGAAAGTCTGGAAAGAGTTTCTTCTGAACAATATACTTTTTCCAGAGGCATTTTTTGAATGCGATTAAAAAAAGATCGTTCCTTTTCTGTAACATTAGTTCCATAAAAAATTCTTTCACATTCATATCCTGAAGATAGAGCTTTTTGAATTTCTCGAAATCCTTCCAAGAGGAACAATGGGCCTTTGCGAGAACGGTTAAGCTTTAAAGCCACCGCTTCTTTTACCTTGGGGTTATTTTTTCCTATAAACTCCATTTAGCAAATACTCCTGAAGGTAAAGCTTGATCTCCGGAACCGCAAAAACTTTCTCCAGAACTCCAAAACCGTTTATCTAAAGGTAAAGCTCTCATAGCTAAACTCTGTAAAAAGGCTGGTGTGTGTCCTGGGGTATGCGATGTGATCAGAATATACGAAGAAGAATCTGATAGTAGTTTAGAACACAAGTGAAGTAGCGAGAAGAAATCCTTATCTATTTTAAAAACCTCCCCATTAGGCCCACGACCATAGGTTGGAGGATCAAGGAGAATTACCTCGTATTTTTTCCCTCTCCGGATTTCTTTTTGCAAAAAAGAAAAGACATCTTCAATAACCCAGAAAATCTTTTTTTCAGACAAGACGTTGTTCTCAACATTCTTTTGTGCCCATTTCACTGCAGATTTTGAAGCATCGACGTGGCATACCTTTGCCCCACATTGTGCTGCAAAAATAGATGTAGAACCCGTATAAGCAAACAAATTTAAGACCCGACATTCTGCATGCCGTTCTATACTCTGCTTCAATTCTGGCCAAAACCCGCTATGCTCAGGGAAAATGCCTACATGTCCAAAAGGAGTGAGCTTTAGGGTGCAGTCAACTGTATCCAGGAGAATTCGCCACTCTTTGGGAACAGAAGATCTACAGTACCACTGTCCTTCCTCTCCGGACCTTTGATATTCAGCGCACGCCTTTTTCCATAGAGATGGCGAACTCTTCGGCCAAATAGCCGTGCAAGAAGGTCGAATAAGGGTTACTGGGCCAAAGCTTTCTAACTTTTTCCCATCACCACTATCCAATAATTTATAGTCCATATTATTTGTTTTGTTGTGGAGGATATAAACGTCTTAAAGTATCCACTTGTGTTTTTGTTGCCATGTCGGGCTCAATATTCACTTTTGCCCCTTCCCGTTTATATCCTAAAGTCGTTCGAGATAACGTCTCTGGAATTAAGCCTACTGAAAACACATCTTCCTCGACAGTGACAACCGTCAGACTAATTCCATCTACTGCAATAAATCCCTTCTCAAAAAGGTATATAGATAAGGAACTTGGCACACGAAAATAATACCGATTTTTCTCTATACGCACAATCTCTCCGACACCACAAACATGACCGGAGACCATATGGCCACCAATTTCATCGGAGGCTTTTAAAGAACGTTCAATATTTACACGATCGCCAACAATCCGTTCTCCTATTGTAGTACAAACAAGAGTTTCTGGAATAATGTCAAAAAACATTAAGCCCTCTTCCTCAAGTTTAACTAAGGTAAGACAAATACCATCGATAGCTACACTACAGCCGCTTTCCAATGTAGAAACACATGTGGAAGAGCACTTCACACCTATAGTTAAACCCTCATCTCTCGGTTGAATACTAAATATTTCACCGAGCTCCTGAACTATTCCAGAAAACATTTTAAATCCTAAGCATCTAGCATTTACAATAAAACACTCTTACGGTAAGGTGTTACTTTTTTCGTCAAAAAAGAGAAAACTTATCACGCAATCTGTTCCTGTCGCAAGCCCTATTTTCACAGATTGGAAAAAAAAATTTGCAACTTTAGTCGCATAGATTTATCCTGCGTTAAAATTATTACTTTCTTAGACTACCTTAACCTTAGGAGGTAGCTCACGTGCAGTGTCCTTTTTGCAATCATGGGGAACTAAAGGTTATAGATTCGAGAAATGCGCCAGAAGCAAATGCGATTAAACGCCGAAGAGAGTGTTTAAATTGCGGACAAAGGTTCACCACGTTTGAAACTGTTGAGCTAACTCTGCAAGTATTAAAGCGGGATGGTCGTTACGAAAACTTCCAAGAATCTAAGCTAATTAACGGATTGAATGCCGCTTCCAGTCACACACGTATAGGACAAGATCAAGTGCACGCGATAGCGTCTAACGTGAAATCAGAACTCCTTGGCAAACAAAATAGGGAAATCTCTACCAAAGAAATTGGCGAACTAGTAATGAAATATCTAAAAAAGGCAGACATGATTGCCTACATTAGATTTGCCTGCGTCTATAGAAGATTTAAAGATGTTGGCGAGTTAATGGAGGTTCTGCTATCTGCAACTCCGGATATGGAAAAATAGTGTATATTTTAAGGTTAAGGAGAAAACTATGCCGTTGTCTGAGGAAGAAATAGCCAATTTTAAACACAGACTTCTAGAAATGAAACATAAGTTGTCCCATACTCTGGAAGGCAATGCTCAAGAAGTCAAAAAACCTAACGAAGCCACTGGATATTCTCAGCATCAAGCTGATCAAGGTACAGACACTTTTGATAGAACAATCAGCTTAGAAGTGACAACAAAAGAATATGAGCTATTAAGACAAATTAATCGAGCTCTAGAAAAAATTGAAGAGTCTTCCTACGGCATCTGTGATGTAAGTGGAGAAGAAATCCCTCTAGCTCGTTTGATGGCGATCCCTTACGCCACGATGACGGTCAAAGCTCAATCGCAATTTGAGAAAGGGCTACTTTACGGAAACTAATCCCAATGTCCAACCGCTCCCGATCTACCCTCCTTACTATTTCCTTTTTCGTCCTTATTGATTGGGTGACCAAATTAGCCGTTTTGCTGTACCGTGGAAATCTGCCGAATGCTAACCCCATACTATACCAATATAGTTGGGGGAAGCTATTTTTCTGCATTTGCCCCACTTTTAATGAAGGCGCTGCTTTTGGATTATTTTCAAAATATAAATATTTCTTACTTCTTATACGTATAGTAATTATTTTAGGCATTCTTGCTTTCCTTTTCTTAAGAAAGAAAAAAACCTCTGCAACTACCCGTTTCTCGCTGATTCTCCTGTGTTCTGGAGCCATAGGCAACGTTGGAGATATTTTTTTCTACAATCATGTTATAGATTTTATTTCTATTGGTTATAATCGTTGGTCTTTCCCCACTTTTAATTTCGCCGATATTTTTATCTCCTTAGGAACTTTAATCTTCGTATATAAGCTTTATTTTCCTACTAAACAAAAGATAAAATAGGGATAATAAATACCCTATCTTTCTGAAGAATAACTGTTTTTACCCCAATAAAAAAAGTTTTACCATGAACGCAATCCTATCTTTGCTAGCAGCCTTTGACGACTTCTTTTGGTCCTACGTGGCTTTTTTCATGATCATAGTTCTAGGGCTAAGTTTCTCATGGAAATCGAGATTTTCCCAATTCACCAAGTTCCCACAATTTTGCAGACTTTTTTATCAGTACTCTAAGGAATCTTCCAATAGGACAGGTAAAGAAGGTGAAAGAGGGGTTCATCCGTTAAAAGTATTTTTTGCCTCTGCAAGTGGAAATATCGGTATTGGTAATGTTGTCGGGATTGTTACTGCGGCGTGTATTGGTGGTCCCGGAGCCCTCTTTTGGGTTTGGATTGCAGGAATTTTCGGCTCCATAGTTAAGTACGCTGAGGTTTACTTAGGGATTAAATTCCGCAAAGTGGATAACGACGGTGTTTATCAAGGTGGACCTATGTACTTCCTGAATAAGGCATACGGTACAAAACTCGTCCCTATTATTGTTGCTGTTTTGCTCTGTATTTATGGTGTGGAGATCTATCAGTTTTCTGTTATTGCTGACACGATTTCACACTGCTGGAGTATCCCAAAACTGTTCACAATTTTTGGTCTACTCTTTCTCATTCTCTATGCAGTTCGTGGAGGATTACAGAGAATTGGAAAAATCTGTGCTTTTGTACTCCCATTTTTCCTCACTATATACTGCGCACTATCTCTATACATACTTATAAGAGAGTTCCACCAGATTCCAGCCTTATTTTCTTCTGTATTTTCATCAGCCTTTACAGGGCATGGAGCTATCGGAGGATTTGCGGGGTGCACTTTAGCCACGACAATTCACCAAGGGATTTCTCGAGCTGCTTATTCTGGAGACATTGGCATTGGATTTGACTCTATTATTCAAAGTGAGAGTTCTGCTAAGAAACCAGAAACTCAAGCACAGTTAAGCATCATAGGCCTCGCCATAGACAACCTTATCTGCACGCTAAGCCTACTTACGGTTCTCGCTTCAGGATCCTGGTCTCTGGGACTTGACAACGCCTCCCAAGCTGTGGAACACGCTTTAGCAACTTACTTCCCGTTTGTGAAAATCTTACTCCCCACTTTCTTCTTTGTCACAGGTTATACGACTATCATTTCGTATTTCCTCGTTGGGAAAAAGTGTGCAAAGTTTCTTTACGGGAATACCGGGTCGAAAATCTATACTGTCTACGGAGCCACCATGCTACCCGCGTTTTGTTTCCTATCGCAAAACACTGCTTTGTTGATTATGTCCGTATCTGGAGCTCTTCTCTTATGCTTCAATCTATTCGGGGTCTTTCTCATGAGAAAGGAGATAGAATTCCCCAAATCTGACAAAGTTATAGAGATTCCCTCTGTGGCAGAATAAAAATTTTGGGGGCTTTTCCCTAATCCTATTGCATTCATTATCAGCTACATATCCCCAACGCCTGTTGGGGATTTTATTTTCTATATCCCTAACCTGCTTATTAAAAAGTAATTTCTTTAATTTTTTTAAAAATAAACCGAAAATAAAAAGTGAAAATAAATAATAAAAATAAAAATTGTTTGTTCACTTTATATGAATATTTACCTCACGGGAGCGATAATCGTCTGTTGTGTCTTGTTATCAACGTGCATGGTAACGATGTTCATTTTAACCATCAGTTTGTTATACAGGCTCAATAAGATAGTTAAAAACATCAGAAGGATTACAACAATTTTAAATTTTGAAGCCAAAATCTTAGCTCCTTTATTCCTGGGGAAAAAGCTGATTTTCAGCTGGTTACGCAAGAAAAACAAGCAATTTCCCAAGGAGATCGAAGACCTTCTTTGTGAAGGAAGTAAGAGCAATTGGATGGGGAAGATCTGCCGGGGAGCGAAGTGGGCAGCTGCAGCTTTGCTTGTGTGGTGTGTGTTACGCAAGAAGGATTAATCTATCGTAGGGGGAAAAAAAGTATGTTTAGGAATCAAAAAAACAATAAAAAAACTTGTAAGCGTTGGCGTTGGCTCAGAGGTGTATTGTTCGGGGGGTTTATCGCCACATTGCTTACGAGTCTATTCACTCCTAAAAGCGGCATTCAGTTGAGAAAGAAGATCTCAAGAGTGAAGACCTCGGGAACTAAAAAAGGAAAAACCCTATTTAAGCATTCTAAACAACATACGAAAGCTTTTGCTCAACACACAAAATCCCTAGCAAAAAATATATCCAAGGAAATCAAAGATTTCACAAAAGCCATGATTGAAGAAACCAAGGATTAATTTCCCCCCAGTTTCTTCCTTTTCCCTCTATAGCCTCTAAAGAGAAAGATATGCATTGTCTTTGGGGGCTAGATCTGTAACTAGTTAAAAAAATAGAATGGACTTTAACCATTCCGTTCTTATTAACATGCATTTAGATAAACTTTTTATTTCCATGTATTTATTTTATCCTTCTATGTAAGTTAGGTCTTTTATTCTCGACTGTGAAACGACTAGGATTCTGAAACATGAAGCAGATGTTTTTTTGGAAATTCGTAATTCTTTCTTCCCTCACACAATTAGCACGAGTTTCTTACTTATCAGGAGCAGAAATTATTCTTCCCCTATCAGGGATACACACCGGTGAAGATCCTGAGTTATTTACCATGTTAACAACATCTCCTTCAGGAACTAGCTACACCTTACGTGGTGAATTTACTCTTAAAGATTTTTCTGGTAATAGCATTCACAAATCCGGAGGAGCCTTTCGCAATTTAGAAGGGAATCTAACATTTATAGGGACTACTCCCCTAGCAACATTAAATTTCACGAATTTACAACTGGGAGCTCAAGGAGCTGGAGTTTTTTCTAAGTCGTTACTTACCTTTGAAAATCTCAAAGCCCTCAATGTAGAAAACAATCAAAGCGCTGGGGGAATTATTACCTCCAGTCAAGATATGTTTTTCACTAAAAATGTACATCTTCTCTTCCATAACAATATAAGTTGTGGCGCCGGAGGAGCTATTCTCCTTGCGGGAACACATCCAAATCGCATGGTTTTCAGAGAACAGCGTGGTATGATTTCTTTTATTAAGAATCATGCAAAAGTTGTAGAAAATATCACAAATTCTGGAAACGGTGGTGCTATCAGCAGCGAGGTTGCCGGATCTTCTATCCTCTTTGATGGAAATCAGGAAATTCTATTTCAAGAAAACCACGCACAATCTGGTGGAGGAATTCACAATGCCCAAGGCACTGTAGAATTCAGTAAGAATAGAAACACAATTACGTTTATCGAAAATAAAGCCTCAGAATCCGGAGGTGCTATTTACGCAAGTCTCTGCAATATAAATAAACAAGCAGCTCCTGTGGTCTTCTATAAAAATAGTGCTCGTCATCTCGGTGGTGCTGTGTACTCTCAGCAGATGATCTTAAAAAATAATGACGAATCTATTCTCTTTAGCCAAAACTTTGCAGAAGGCGGCGGTGCTATAGCTTCCACAAGTTGCAACCTTACTGCCTCCCATCCGATTACATTTTCTGAAAACACCTCGGGAAATTTAGGAGGTGGGGCTATTTACTTAAGTGGTCCAAAACCCAAACTATACCTACACGCACAGAATGCTGACATTGTATTTGTTGGGAACCTTGCCCATATCGTTACGAAGCACGTTTCAACTACAAATAATAATGCGATTACCATTAAAGGTGCTCCCGAACTCATTCGGCTTATAGCCAATGAAAACCATTCGATTATTTTTTATGACCCCGTTCTTGCAACGGCACAAAGTACCAACCCCATAAACATCAACTCTATTGATAATATTTTTCATTGTGGGTCGGTTATCTTCTCCGGAGAAAAAATTGAGATAAATCGCCAAGATAAAAGCAATATGACTTCTATCTGTAACCAACCCGTGTATCTAAACAACGGGACTCTTTCCATTACAAGTGGAGCCATTCTTGCCGTCCAAGAATTCCAACAATTAGGTGGTGTATTAAATCTTAGCCCAGGGTCTATGTTAACAAGTTATAACAGCACCGGCCAAGATATGATCATTTCTAATCTCAGCTTTGGTTTAGATGCCGCCCGCTCCCATCTACCTGCCGAGATATGTGCAACAGGGAATTCAGAAATCAAGTTATCAGGATCCCCGCAAATTCATGATCCCGATAACATATTCTATGATAATCATAATTTGGCATCCCAGCCCTATCGGATGGAAATCATTTTCAAGTCTGATAAAAATATTAACACTGAAGAATTTGTTCCTGAAGAGATTGCTGTACACCAAAATACCCACGGCTATCAAGGCGTGTGGAAATTTCACTGGTCTGGGGAAGAATCAAAAAAGCGTAAAGTATTAAGAGCTTTATGGATTCCTACGGGAACATTCATTTTAAATCCTGAGAAAGAAGGTCACTTAGTTCCATCTTCTGTCTGGACAACGTTTGCGGGAATGCGCTCTTCCAATGACGCTATTCTTGATAACTACTTAAATAACAACACACTGCTTCCTATAAAGCACATGTGTATTTTTGGTGGTGTCGTTTCTAGCGTTATGGAACAAACATCCGATAACCCCAACAATTTTTCTTCCACACAGGCGGGTCATAATCTTGGGATGAAACTTCCCCTCTCATCGAACACTGTTGTTTGTGCTACATTCACTCAACTTCATGGATCTAGCTCTCAGGATAATATTCCAGGGAAAAGCCATTCTCATATGCTGTTAGGAACCGTAGCTGCTTTTAAAAACTGGAGAGCTTTATCCCTTAGATCTTCTATAAGTTATGCTGAAGAATCTCATGTGATGAAACATCAGTTTTCTAAGAAGGACATCACTCGAGGATCTTGGAAAAACCAAGGATTCCGAAGTACTGTGGGATTATCGTATGCTTACCCCAAGGGAATTCGCTGTCTTAAAATTACTCCTTTTGTAGATCTTGAATATACCGTAGTTAACCAAAATCCTTTCATAGAAACAGGATATGATCCTCGGTATTTTGCTTCTTCGCGTTTAAGTAATCTCGCTCTTCCTACAGGAGTCTCCCTAGAACTGCGCTGCTTCGGAGCCAAATACTCCCTCTTCACGCAATTTAGCATGGCCTATATCAAGGACCTCCACAGGGAGAATCCTGAAACCACAGCTTCATTAATCCTAAATCAACATTCTTGGAAAGTTGCGGGAGTCTTTATGGGACAAGAAGCTATGAACTTAAAGTTCCGAGCAACTCTTAAATACAGATTAGCCACCGCCTATCTAGGAATCTCAACAATACAACGCGAAGGCAACAATCTTTCCGGAGATGCTTTTGGTGGTTTATCTCTGAGTTTCTAGCTTTTCCTTGACTGGGAAATTTGCCAACGATTATGGATAACTTTCGTTAAGATATTAGAGGTGGGTTCCCATCTCCCCAAAGCTCATCTCTAATATCTTGATCTTTCTTGCCTTCTTGTATTATCCCTTGCCTAATTTGCCTTTCTGATTTATCTAGCGCATATCTAGTCAGTGAATATTCGCAATAGGTTTTGTTCTATGAAGTGGCTATCAGCTACAGCTGTTTTTGCTGCCGTGCTCCCCTCGATTACAGTATTTTGTGACCCCCTTTCGAAAGAATTAAACTCTAACTACAGAGGATCGGGTTCAAGTACTGCGGATGCTCGTTTGACCAATTTTACTCAGCAAACGCAAGATGCAAGCGGAATAACCTATCTTGTTTCCGGGGATGTTTCCTTCTCAAACTTCACTAACATCCCAGATCCCAAACCTCAGCCACCATCCACAGAACCAGAAACTTCTCCTGAAACAAAAGATAGCGCTGCTAAAAGCAGCGAAAGCAGCAATCCAGCAAGCATAACCCAAAACATTGCGCATCTTCAAACACAGCTTTATCAATCGCTTTTCCAGAGTCTCGGCTCTTCCTCATTTGCACCGCATTTTTCAGATCGTGATCAAGGAAACTTAGATCTTAGCAATTATCTATTTTCAAATATCCACTCTCTAAGCTTTCCGTTCACCGCATCAGCAGGATCCACTACGACAACCACAACGACTCCTGAAGATCCTAAAGGCGGAGGAGCTTTTTACAACGATAAAGACGGTCCTTTATCATTCACTACCTATGCGGGCAATCCCGGATCTCTCTCTTGTTCTCTCATTAAAATGAAGGGAAAAGGTGGGGCTATCTATTCTAAAGGCCCGATATCTTTTGATGGACTAGAGAATCTTACATTTAAAGACAATCTATCCCAGCAATCTGGTGGTGCTTTATTTACCGACTCTACATTGACCATTAGAAATATCCTGAACTCTATTGAATTTACAACAAATGCAGCTAGAGTCCCTATTCCTCTTATTCCTATTCAACCAGCCCCAACAAATCCTCCTGCAGGGTCAGCTGTAACAGGAACACTTTTAGCATCAGATAGCTCCGAGAAAAAAGCCGCAAATACCTCTCCAACCCTTCCTGTTTACACTACAGAGACAGCAGGAAACGGTGGAGCTGCGTTTGCCACAGGCGCTATGCTCATTACCACCTACAAAGACATGACCTTCAGAAGGAACTCTGCTGAGTTCCCCGCAATAATTGATACAATCCAAGCAACGATCGATGCTAATAAAAATAAAGTAGTATCCGCAGTCCCCAAATCTTCCCAAATTATCTCTGCGGCTCAACCATCACAGGGATCAACAACTCCAGAGGTGATTAAGGGATCAGGAGGTGCACTGTTTGGTTTAGATACCATTACAGTCAGTGAGGGATCCGGAACAACCCTGTTCATCTTGAATACAGCTACAGGAAACGGTGGAGCTGTCTACGGGGACAAAGCAGTATCTTTCAATAACATTACTAGTTTAAAATTCCAAAGCAACTCTGCAGATAAACAAGGAGGCGCTATTTATTCCAAAGGGAATCTTACAATACAAGATTCCTCTCTCCTTACCATGTTTAACGGAAACAACGGTAAAACTGGCGGAGGTGCTATTTATAGCCTTGGAGACATAACCCTTTCCAACCTATCTCAAGTAAGTTTTGGAGCTAATAAGGCCGGAAATTACGATATTACCATAACGGTTAAAAACGATGAGGGAACGAATGCAATTGTTCCCTCTGTGCAGTCCAAAATTTCCTCTGCTCTACTAGCATCTCCCCCTGCTAATCTCAGCGCTAGCGCGTCTGCAGTAGATCCGGCACCCAACCCACCACTAGGGAAAGGTGGGGGTATTTATGTAGGCAACAATCTGAGTATCTCCAACATCACGTCCACTCTAGAATTCGTAAAAAACCAATCCACAGATTCTGGTGGAGGTGTCTACGTTAAAGGGACATTAACATGCCAAGATTCCCATAGATTACAATTTGTTTCCAATAGTTCAAAAAAATCTGGTGGTGGTCTGTATAGTGAAACCGATGTTACATTTACAAACCTTACAGGGAACACTCTCTTTCAAGGAAATACTGCCGAAGAAGACGGCGGGGGTATCTGTTTAGCCAATGAAAAGTCTCTCAATATGTCCAATTTAGAGAGCTTTTGTTTAATAGGTAATACCTCCACTAAAAAAAATGGTGGCGGTGCAAATATTCCCAAAGCCTTATCCCTTACTTTCTCTGCCCCCAACTCCTCTCCCGACGCAATTCTTTCTGAAACACCTGCTGTTATTCCTGTATTTGGAAGTGCTATTATTTCTGGAAACAAAGCTGTAGAGGGTAACGGTGGAGGCATTTACACGAAAAAAGCATCTTTCACTAATCTTGAATTGATCGACATCAATCAGAACTCTGCTAAAAATGGTGCTGGGCTTTGTACGCAAAACATATCCTCCTCCGCTGCTAGTGCTTCTGGAGTTGGAGGCTTAGGAGGTGTTGGAGGCTTCATCAAAACCTCAACCGGAATTTCTTCTCAGAAATCTGAAGTAGCTGCAGTAGTTTCCGGAGCCCCTGCAGCGACTCCAGACGATTTAGACTTCAAAGTTGACTATGTTGTTACAACAAACATTACTAAAAACGCTGCGACAGAAAACGGTGGTGGTGTTTACGGAAATAAAGGACAGATTTCTCGTCTTGATCTTCTAAATATCACAGAAAACTCCTCTGGAAAATGCGGTGGAGGCCTATATTTTCAAGAAACATTGACCCTTGAAGGCATAGAAGTCTCCAATATTTCGAATAACACAGCCAAAGAATCTGGTGGAGCTCTCTATGCAAAAACTCTTACCTGCAAAACTTTTACCGACGGGCTTACTGTAAGTAATAATAAAGCTGAGACAACTTCAACCGTATCGGGAACTAATGTTGTTAACGCCTCTGCAGCAGCGACTAATGGCGCTCTCCAAGCTGCAACTCTTACTGAAAAGTTTTCTACGGATAACAAAGCTGAGGCCCATGCCTCTGTAGCGCCGGCAGCCCAACAAGCTAGTGTCCCCACAGCAATTACTGGTGGAGCTCTCTATGCAGAAACACTCACCCTAGAAGGCCTACAAAGTACTTGTGCATTTTCTGGGAACCAAGCTATCGACAACAATGCCACTGACTCAACTGCCGATACACCCGCAGATCCTGATATTCAAGGTGGAGCTATTTATGCTAAGACTAAATTCACCTTACAAAACTGCTCCGGGAACTTAACCTTCAAAGATAACTCTGTACTCACGAAAAGATCTCAAACCACAGGGCAACTAGCTGGCGGAGCTATTTATGCTCCTACTGTTGAAATAAAAAATTGCTCCCAGGCTATCAATTTTTCTAATAACTCCGCCTCATGCACCCCAAAAACAGCAGGAGCCTCTGAAAAAGCGGGTGCAGGAATTACACCTAAAGAAAGTTTTGGTGGAGCTATTGCAGGAACGACTAGCATTACATTTACAGGAAACCAAGCTATCTTTTTCCAAAATAACTCCGCAGATATTGGGTCTGCAATTGGCTGCAAAAATGGTAATAACAATAACGGTACAGTGACATTTTCTGATTCCGGTTACTACTTATTTGAAGGGAATACAGCGAAAAACCGCGGAACCATTTATGCAACCACGTTATCTATTCCCAACGGATACCTAAACTTCTCTAACAATAGTTCTGCTAACGATGGTAGTGCTATTTACTTTACAAAACAGGCCGATATCACAGCAGGATCATCCGTACTGTTCCTAAACAACAAAGTTACCCTAGCACAAACTCCCACTTCTAAAAATGGAAAATCTGCAGTTAACAACCTAGGAGCCGCAATCTACGGAGAACCGACTAGCAGTAGCGATGATGCTAATCTTAACCTTACAGCCTTAGGTGGCAGTATCACATTCAAAAATAACGGATGCACAGCACCAACCAGACAAGACAACCAAGTAAAATCTTTCTGTAGTATAGCTGGTAAAGTTAAACTCACTCTTAATGCTGCGGAAAATCACTCTATCAACTTTTACGATGCCGTAAACATCACAACCCAAAAAACTAGTGATTATAACCCTCTAGATATCAATAAACCCAGCAATGGGAAAACCTCTCAACAGTATACAGGAACTGTATTATTCTCTGGAGAACTTCACGAGCATAAGTCTTTCATTCCACAAAAAGCTACCCTACATGCTGGGACTTTAGTCTTAGGGAAAAATGCAGAGTTAAGTCTTATTTCCTTTGAGCAAAAACCCGGATCTCTGCTTGTTATGGGGCCAGGCTCAGTATTGTCTACGCACAAACCAACAGCGTCAGGATCTGCCGCAAGTGGAGGTATTGTAATTAACAACATCACTATTGATTTTAGTGAGATTGTTTCAGACAACGGAGTCGCTTCCCCTCCAACTTTAAAATTAGGAGCCACCCCAACTCCAATAGCAGCAGGACCTGGGGCTCATAGAAGCAAACAAAGTGCGCTTCCACAAGCAAATAAACAAGCTCCAGACGTAGACCAAGAAAAAATCTACCTAACAGGGACGCTTACCCTTATCGATCCTTCAGGCGTCTTTTACCAAAATCCTTACTTAGGCCAAGACCGCGAAATCGAGTTACTCGCTCTACCACAGGATTCTAGTAAAGTAGACATTTCCGATCTTACTCTAGCAGGAGATACAAAACCTCTGAAAGGTTACATTGGAACTTGGGAACTCCAATCAACAGATCAAAATGGTAAGCTCCAAGCTAAATGGAAGTTTGAGGAATACCGTCGATGGATTTATATTCCTCGTGATAATTACTTCTATGTTAACTCTATCCTAGGTTCTCAGAACTCTCTGATTGCTGTGAAGCAGGGTGTTGTCAACAACATGCTTAACAACGCACGTTTTGATGATGCTGCTTACAATAACCTTTGGTTATCCGGAATTGGATCGTTCTTACAAAAAAGCCAAGGAGAAGAATCTAGAGAATTCACCTACCACGGTCGAGGGTACTCTCTTGCTATAGATGCTAAACCCCGTCCTGAACTTATTCTTGGAGCTGCATTTAGCCAAGTATTCGGACATGCAAAATCGGAAAAAACCGTAGACAACTACAAACATAAGGGTTCCGATCACTCCTTCCAAGGAACTTTATATGCCGGTAGAGCCTTCTATTTGCCTTATAAGCGCACGAAAGCTCCTCGCCCCATCCTTCTTCAGGGGGTAGTGACTTACGGCTATATGAAGCATGATACAACCACCTACTACCCATCCATTCAAGAGCGCAATCTTGGAAATTGGGAAGATCTGGGTTGGATGTTTGATGTGCGTATGATTATGGATTTAAAGGAGCCTTCTCAAAACTCCACAACACGATTCTCCTTCTATTCAGAAGCAGAATATACAGGAGTGCGTCAAAAGCAATTCACAGAGCTTGACTACGATCCTAGAACCTTTGATTCCTTTGCCTATAGAAATCTTGCCATTCCTTTAGGATTCGTCATGGAGGGTGCGCTAATGCAATACGATATTCTTATGTATAATAAGCTATCCCTCGCTTACGTACCTGTGATCTACAGAAACAAGCCTAAATGTAGCTATAGAGTTGACTCTACAGGACAAACTGGTGAAGTTTATGGTGTAATTCCTACAAGAAATGCAGCAAGAGCAGAGTACAGTACACAGCTATACCTAGGGCCATACTGGACGCTATACGGCACCTATACTGTGGAGGCAGGAATGTCTTCATTGGTGCAGATAGCCAACTGTGGCGCACGTATGATATTCTAAGAAGTCAATTTGTTTCAGGAAGTTTGTTTTGTAATTGAGCACCTGCATGCAGGTGCTCAATTACAAAGCTAAAGACAGAACTCAAAATTCACATTCAAGAAGAGATTGTTAAAAAGATATCTTTTATTGATTGTGGTAGCGGCGCATTCTATCAAAGTCTGCGGCATATAACTCATCAAGAAAATACGCTTTAAATAAACCAGGACCTTCGCAACGCTCACGAGCCAGCATTCCACAAAGAGAGAAATACTCAACTCCTAATCGTGTAGCTTCAAAAGAATCCTCTATTACTGATCTAAATGCAGCAAGCACTCCTGTTAGAGAACATCCCATTCCGGTAATGCGAGACATTAATGGGTCCCCAAGTTCCACAGTAGCGTGGCGCTTCCCATCAGTAATAAAATCCTCTGATCCGGTAACAGCAACAGCACAACCACAGAGACATTCACTAGCTAAGGCAACTGCGATATCCTTAGCATCATGGGTTGCGTTAGCAGAATCCATGCCGCGAGTTTTTGCAGGAACATCTCCGAAAGACAGAATCTCACTAGCATTTCCTCGAATAATCGTAGCATGAGACAATATATGGTGGGAAACTTCTGTTCTGATTTTTGTAGCTCCTGAACCTGCAGGATCAAAAATCACAGGTTTACTTTGTCTTACAGCAAGATCCACAGCTCTGTAAGCTCTTTGAATAAACAGATGATCTAGGGTACCAATATTAATATAAACGGCAGAGCTCAATCCTATTAATTCTTCTAACTCTAAATCAGAAACACTCATAACGGGTGAAGCGCCAAGAGCTAGAAAACAATTCGCAAGAAAATCCATAGAAACGTAGTTTGTAATATTTAAAACTACGGGTTGTTCCTGTCTTAAGCGCTGCAAAGCTTCATGCATTTGTTCTAGCATCTGAGCCCCCTATCAACAATTTCTCTTAGTGATTTCGTAACTAAACTAGGGTTATTTGCTGTATGAAATACTCCTATAGCAGCAATACCCGCAGCACCAGCTTCAATAACGTCTGACGCGTTACTTTCATCTATACCGCCGACAGCGACAATAGGATGCTCACAAAGAGACACGGCTTGTTCTAAGCCAGAGAAGCCCCAGAGATGAGCAGCTTCGGGTTTATTCTGAGTTTCAAACATCGCGCTTAATCCCAGATAATCAATAGGCAAAGTATTGGCAGTAAGAAGCTGTTCTAAGGTATTTACATTCCACCCTATAATTTTATCTGGGCCGATAAGCTCTCTAGCCTCGATAACGTCTCCATCTGTTTGTCCTAGATGAACGCCGGAAGCATCCAAATCCATACAGACGGCTACACTATCGCTAATAATTAAAGGGATTTCCAAGGGATCTAAGACGGATTTTAAAGCTTCTCCAAAACCTAGGATTTCCCTATGTGAAAGTTCCTTTTCGCGAAGTTGAACAGCGGTAACTCCTGAGTGTACACAAGCCACAACAAAATCGACATATTCATCTACTGGGATGTTTTTTCTATCGGTGATAAGAATAAGTTTGAAAAAGTCTTCTTCCAAAGGAGTCCCCCTACATATCACACGTTTACGCAAGAGAAGGGAAATTAAAATACTCTTAAAGAAACCCTTAAGAATAAAAACAACAGCCACTCTCTTCGCAAGTATTAACTCGAGCAGGTTCTAAGAACTTTTTTCATCTAAACAGCAAAGATTCACACGTTTAGAGGTTCTAGAAAATTAAAAATTAAAATAGGTTAAAACAAATATCCTTGTTGTACAAGAATAAAAAGTACACGGAGATATTTCTCAACTCTTATTTTTACTTAACAAACTGATAAAGTGGGGGACAATAGATTTGTAGAAAACTGACGGAGAGAGTGGGATTCGAACCCACGGTACGCGTTAACGCACACACGCTTTCCAAGCGTGCTCCTTAAGCCACTCGGACATCTCTCCATTAGCCGAAATAAGGATATTCTTTCGAAAAACTTGACCCGAAGATATCCCATCACCTCTATTTTTATCAAGATTCGTCTGAACACAAAGGATTTTAAAAAAAATCTACAAAGCAATTTTGAATTCACTCTTTATTAAAATTGCTGGTCAATAGGATAATAGCTGAGTTCATCAATCTACCTAGATCATGTTTAGAATATTCTTCATTTTTTCGTTCCTTTTTAGTTTCTCACATGTTTATGGGGACTCGCCGGAACAAAAACAAGTGCTTGTCAGTATAGTTCCTTATAAGTTTCTCGTTGAACAGATCACAGAAGGCACCTGCGAAGTATGTTCCATAGTTACTAATAACTATGACCCCCATACCTATGAGCTATCTCCCCGACACCTGGAAAAACTCCTCCGTGCTCAACTTTGGTTTCGTATGGGAGAAAACTTTGAAAAAGCCTGTGAAAAAAATGTTTCCTGCCCTCAGGTAAATCTTACGAAAAATGTAGACGTTATTCCTGGATATACAGGATGTGCAAAACATTTCCATAGCTTTGACACCCACACATGGTTAAGTCCTAAAAACTTGAAAATACAAGTAGCGACCATTGTGGAAGCTTTATGTTTACATTTCCCAGAGCATACGGCTCTGTATCAAAAAAATGGTGAAAAGCTAAGTAAAACTCTCGATACCTTAGATACGGAGATTCGAGAAATCACAGCCTCTGCTAAGCAGCGTCATATTTTAGTAGCCCACGGAGCTTTCGCCTATTTTTGTCGAGATTACAACTTTTTCCAACATGTTGTTGAAAAAAACAATCACACAGATCCTTCTCCCCAAGATGTTGTACGCGCAGCTCAAAGTATCCGCAAGCACGGAATTTCTTCTATGATTTTACTTCGTCATGCAGGCAAGCGCAGTAGCGCCATGCTTGCCGAGCGTTTTCACATGAATACGGTAAATTTAGATCCTTATGAAGAAAACGTGATAAATAATCTAAAAACCATAGCGACGACTCTTGCTAATTTATGACTTTACAAATACTTGTTAAGAATCTTTCCTTTCGGTATGCACCGAAAAGTTCTTGGATTATCAATAATGTCTCCTTCATGGTTCATGAAAGGGACTTTGTTGGCATTATAGGACCTAATGGCGGAGGGAAAACAACTCTAGTCAAGCTTATTCTAGGACTATTAAAACCAACTTTAGGGACCCTAGAAACTTACTCTACGTGTAAAAAAGATTCCGAATTAGCTATCGGTTGGGTTCCCCAACACTTTGCCTATGATTTTTCCTTCCCTATTTCTGTAAAAGATGTGGTTCTCTCCGGAAGGCTTTCTTTTTTACGTTGGCATGGAAAATACTCGAAACTTGATCATGAATCTGCCGAACAAGCCCTAGAAACCGTAGATCTTCTACATCACAGGGATACGTGCTTTTCTTGCCTATCCGGAGGACAAATCCAGAGGGTACTGCTCGCTAGAGCTTTAGCTTCTCATCCAAAACTCCTCATTCTTGATGAACCGACGGCAAATATTGATCCGGAAAATCAGCAGCGCATCTTACAGATTCTAACTAAGCTCAATGCCCGTTGTACAATTCTCATGATTACCCATGATTTACATCATACAACGAGTCATTTCAACAAACTATTTTATATGAGCAGAACTCTCACAACTTTGACGAATACCCCAACGATATCTCAGGAGTTCTGTTGTGATTCCTTCGAAAAAAAGGCTGGTCTATGATTTCTTTTTTTGGTCTTATGCTACCTGCTCTACTTTTTCCCTCCCTACTTGCAGCTTTAGGAGCATCTATAGCTGGAGGAGTCGTTGGGTCGTATATTGTGGTAAAACGTATTGTTTCTATTACTGGAAGTATTTCTCACTCTATTTTAGGGGGGATAGGTCTTACTCTATGGATGCAATACCAACTAAATCTTGAGTTCTCCCCAATGTATGGGGCTATAGTGGGCGCGGTAATTATTGCGATCTGTATTGGGAAAGTCCATCTCAAGTATCAAGAAAGAGAAGACGCTCTCATTGGGATGATTTGGTCTGTGGGCATGGCTATTGGGATTATTTTCATCTCCCAACTTCCGGCCTTTAATTCGGAATTAATCAATTTTCTTTTTGGAAATATTCTTTGGGTAACTACACACGACATTTATAGCCTGGGAGTCTTAGATGTTGTTGTTCTTACAACAGTAGTACTTTGTCATACTAGATTTCTTGCGTTATGCTTCGATGAGAAATACATGATGCTCAGTCGCTATTCTGTACAAACTTGGTATTTGCTTTTGCTAATCCTTACAGCAATCACCATCGTGATGTTGATTTATATCATGGGGGTAATTTTAACGCTAAGCATGCTAGTTTTGCCTATATCCATCGCTTGCAGGTTTTCCTATAGAATGGCCCACATCATGATCATTTCGGTGTTTCTGAACGTTCTATGTTCATGCTCGGGAATTGTTGTCGCCTATGCTTTAGATTTCCCAGCGGGACCAACGATTGCGATTTTGATGGGACTTGCTTATATGGCGAGTCTATTTGTGAAAAGACTATTCAGCAAATCGACGCCTTCTCCTGTCAATCCGGATAGCAACACAAACTTTTCTGAAGGGAACAGTCTTTGAAAACTTTCTAGGCGTTCCTGTCTTTCATCTGGAAGAAGATCATCGATCTTATTTAAAGCAATAATTCTACTCTTATCTGCGAGATTTTCCTTATAATGCAGAAGCTCGTCTATAAGGATACGTAGATCTTCTTCTGGAGACGATCTCTCACACCCACAAATATCGATAACAAACAATAACAATCTGGTGCGTTCAATGTGTTTTAGGAAATCCAATCCTAAGCCACGATTTTGATGGGCGCCTTCTATAATCCCCGGAATATCCGCTATAATCCAGGGTTTTTGATACAGCTTTTCCTGACAAGGAACCAGCCCTAATACAGGCTGAAGCGTAGTAAATGGATAAGCTCCTACCCTAACTTCTGTTCTAGCGAGAGTATTAAACAAGGTAGATTTTCCTGCATTTGGGAATCCTACGAGACCGATGTCGGCGATAAGTTTTAGTTCAAACTCTACTTGACGTACTTCCCCTGGTTTTCCTGGAGTAGCTTTCGTAGGAGCGCGGTTAGTAGACGTTTTAAAAAAGGTATTTCCCTTCCCCCCTTTGCCTCCGCGACAAATCACTAAACGTTCTCCATCTTTTGTAAAGTCGTATAGAATTTCTTGGGTTTCTACATCACGCAACAAGGTACCTTCAGGAACAACCAAAACAAGATCTTTCCCATTTCTTCCGGAACGGTTATTTGTTGCTCCAGCCTGACCGTCTTCGGCTTTTAAAAAGCGTATGTTTCTATAGGATTCAAAAGAGTATACGTGAGTAGCTGACTCAATAATGATAGATCCGCCGACACCACCGTTACCGCCGTAGGGGCCGCCCTTAGGAAGATATTTTTCTTTTCTCCAAGCTACAACACCGTTGCCGCCTTTCCCTGCACGCAACTCTATGGTAATCCGATCTAAAAACATTGTGTAATTATCCCTACACCATAAACGCTATTAAAAAAGAAAAGCCCTATTTCATGCGTGAGCAAAAAATAAAGCTTTCTTGACAAACTAGTTTTTGAAGAATCTTGTCTTTAAGACTTATTCTGGAAGAACAGAAACGTAAGTGCGATCTGTTTTTCTTAGGACAACGATACCGTTTACTAAAGCAAACAAAGTATCATCACGACCTCTACCTACATTCTTTGCAGGATGCCACTTAGTTCCTCTCTGTCTTACAAGAATACTTCCTGTGGTAACTCTTTGCCCTGCGCCCACTTTCATTCCGAGACGTTTTGACTCTGAATCGCGACCGTTACGGCTTGCTCCCTGACCTTTCTTATGTGCCATTTCAAAATCCTTTAGTTTTTCACCAATCGATTACATCACTAGATTACTAATCTTTACTCTAAGATAGTTCTGACGGTGACCAGTCTTGCGATGATAATTTTTACGTCTTTTGTATTTATAGGCGATGACTTTTTCTCCACGAACCCGAGACAACATCTCTCCCTTTACTACAGCATTACTTACTGTAGGAGTCCCTAAAGAAGCTTTAGATCCGTCAAAAGTGAACAATACTTGCTCGAAAACAACTTCTTGTCCTTCAGAGACACCGTCTAATAATTCGACGTCAATCACATCTCCTTCAGAAACTTGATATTGCTTGTTTCCGGTCTGAATTATCGCGTAGGGCTTCATTAATTCTTTCCTTATGATTCTTTATTCTGTGCTTAGGACTCAATACATTCGCCAAATACTTTAGCAAACGTTGAAATTATAAAAAACACAAAGTCATTGATTTTAGTTTTTCAAGAAAAACTAGACGCATTGAACGTTAACCGAGTATGGCCGGAGCCGGGATCGAACCGACGACACAAGGATCTTCAATCCTCTGCTCTACCAGCTGAGCTATCCAGCCATTTCAGATAGGTTATCATAAGGAAATATTCGCTTTAACGCAACGATATTTCTAAGAATAGGGACTCTATTATCAAAGAGCTTATGAAAAAAGCAGGCCTGCGGATCCGGAGGTTTGCGTTTGTTCTACCCTAGGGGTAACGTATTCTCTCTGATTTACACGGGGAACATCCTGGAACGCTGCGCAAATGACTCTTAAAAACAGATAGAGAATTTTTAACAGCAGCACCACGATACCCAACCCGTAAAATTCCAAGAACCCCGTGAATGTGTAAACCAATATTTTGGATATACTTTCATCTTGAAATTTCACTGACCACACACTGAAGAGTTTGATCAATCCCATGACGGAGCCGACGATAGGAATCGCTGCTAATAGGGAATTCTTTAGTGCTGCGGGCCTTGTTAAATCCCAGTCACAAGAAACCTCCCAGAGACCTTCATCATCTCTAGGAAATAACAAATAGAACCTTGGATGACATATCTGGCCTATTCTACTGTCAAATTCCTGAGTTGTTTGGAATCTAATCTGCATGGCACTAATTTAAACCCGTTTTGAATAAAAATCTCAACATTTTCTAATATTTTAGATTAAAACACAAACTATTTTAACAACACCTAATGATATAAAAATACTTTGCTCAACTAAACCAATAATTTTTCTTCGATTAAAAGTGTTCTTGAAGAATTTTTATATATGTATAGGTGCGTGAATTCTGATTATCTTGTATATTTTCCCCAGAGATTTTCAACTACAGGAAGTCCCTGGAGATTTGGGAATACGAAAACTTTCTCAAATAGCAGTAAATCTCGATAAAGGAATTTAAAGCGGTATAACAAATATGAACGCAGAAAAAGACTCTCCCTTGCCTAAACCACAATGGGTTTATCGTGTAGGAATCGGGCAAGACAGCCATCGTTTCCTCTCTGAAAGTTCTGCAAAACCCTGCATTTTAGCTGGGGTAATCTTTGAAAATAGTCCTGGTTTCCAAGCAAATTCCGATGGTGATATTGTTTTCCACGCTATTTGCAACGCCATCTCTTCCGTCACGCATAGAATCATACTAGGAGACGTTGCTGACGAGCTTTTCCACACGCGAGGCATTACTGACAGCAGCATATATTTATCTGAAGCTATAAAGTCATTAAAACCGAACCAATTGATTTCTCACGTAGCTATTACTATTGAGGGAAATCGTCCTAAATTTCTTCCCAAGCTATCTGCTATGCGGCAAAGCATAGCCTCAGCTTTAAATATATCTTTAGGATCCGTAGGCATTACTGCGACTTCTGGGGAAGGCTTGAGTGATTTTGGTTGTGGCGATGGCGTACAATGTTTTTGCGTACTTACAGTTATGGAGTATTGCGGTTAATAGACATCGACAACGTAACGACGCTCTTCCTTTAACTGGAAGAGCTGATTTTTCCCTAGGATATCTTCCAGGGTCTTTCTAACTTCTGTTCCTAGGACTTTACTTCCGCAAACAAAGAAATACGCCCCTTCTTCGCATGCTTTAACGATAAGTTCTCTTTGTTCTTTGACAAGATCTTGCACATAGATTTTCTGATCTCCATCACGAGAAAAGGCCAAGAAGAGTTGGAGTTGCTTATTGTCCACAGCATTTTTCCAAAAATCTTGGTAATAGAAATTTGCTTTTTCAAAGCGTTCTCCGAAAAAGAGAATATTCATTCCGGGATCATTATTATAAATACGCTGTTGCACAAAGCCTTTGTAGGGAGCGATTCCTGTTCCAGAGCCAATCATTACAATGGGCTTATTTTGTACATCATTTGCGATAGTAAAATGCTTTGTAGGCTGTACGAATACATGGCAGCCCTCTTCAAACTGTAGTTCCTTACATAAAAAGAAGGAGCATACGCCATAATGATTTTCATATTCCCCGGGATAACTTACGAGCCTGACCAGAAGCTCAATTTTCTCCTCTTTAGGAAGAGGTGCTGAAGCTATTGAATAAAATCTGGGCAATAGGGGCTGAACGCTTTCTACGAATAGGTCTACGGGAATACGGGGCTGATATTTTCGGATGGCATCATAAAAGGTTAAGGACTCATCTAAGTCTGGGAAAAAAGACTTAAGTCTTGATGGAAGCTTATTTACATTAGCCAGACGTCTCAGAAAGTCGTAGAGAGTTGTTTGAGAAGATTCTCGAGTTTGAATGAGTTGTGTTGGAGAATAGCCTAAGCACTCAAGGATCTTTTCAACAACATGTATGGGATTCTTTGGAAATATGCCTAGAGAATCCCCCACCTTATAAGATAAATTAGAGTCTGCTGTTTTGAAAAACAATTGATAAACATGGCCAGCATCAGAAGAAGCAACATTAGAATCGCAACAAGAAATGAGCTCTCGTGAGAGAAGAGATACTCTCTGAGCCTTAAATTTCTTTAACAAATGCATAGCCTGTCAGATTAATTTATGCAGCCTTGATCTTAATATCAACTCCTGCTGGAAGAGCTAACATTTTTAAGGCATCTATAGTTTTTCCTGTAGGATCCAGGATATCAATTAAACGCTTATGCGTCCGAATTTCAAACTGCTCCCTAGACTTCTTGTCCACATGAGGAGAACGCAATACAGTGTATACTTCTCTCTTTGTGGGCAAAGGAATAGGACCTGCTACACGAGCACCTGTTCTTTTAGCAGTCTCAACAATATCTGCAGTTGATCGATCCAGCTGTCCTTGATCGAATCCTTTCAGACGAATACGAATTTTCTGTTTTTGCTGCTTCATATATTCCTTACTTCTTAACAATCTCTTCTTGAATTTTTTGAGGAACCTTAGCAAAGAAGGCTGGTTCCATTGTTGATGTTGCTCTTCCGGAAGTCAGGGATCTCAAAGACGTTGTGTATCCAAACATTTCACTTAAAGGAACCTCGGCATTCACTTGTGCCATACCTCGCGAAGATTCCTGACCCAAGATTTTTCCACGACGACGATTTAAGTCTCCGATTACATCTCCTAAATGATCTTCGGGAGTGATTACTGCGATTTTCATAATAGGTTCTAAAATTATCGGAGCAGCTTTTCTACAGGCTTCTTTAACAGCCATCGAACCGCATATTTTAAATGCCATCTCGCTAGAATCCACTTCGTGATATGAACCGAATACGATGTTTACTTTCACATCAACTAAGCCGTAACCGGCAAGAACTCCTGAATTTAAGCCCTCTTCCACCCCTTTTATAACCGCAGGGATATACTCTTTAGGAATGACACCACCAACAATTTTGCTGACAACTTCATTACCTTTCCCTGGCTCATTAGGCTCAATCTCGAGGCAAACGTGAGCATATTGTCCACGACCACCAGATTGTTTTACATATTTTGTTTCGCTAGCGCCGTTTTTAGTAATTGTTTCCTTATAAGAAACTTGAGGCTTACCGACATTCGCTTCCACTTTAAATTCGCGGATCATACGATCGCGAAGAATATCTAAGTGTAATTCACCCATTCCAGAGATAATTGTTTGCCCAGTCTCTTCATTGGAAGTCACGCGGAACGTGGGATCTTCTTCAGAAAGAGCATTCAAAGCTTGGGCCAATTTCTCTCTATCGCCTTTAGATTTAGGCTCAATAGCCATATCAATCACAGGCTCAGGAATTTCTATTCTCTCAAGAACAATTTCCTGATTTTCATCACAGAGAGTATCTCCTGTTACTGAGAATTTCAAACCTACACAAGCACCGATATCCCCAACAGTGAACTCATCTCTATCCGTTCTTTCATTAGCGTGCATCTCCAACAGACGAGAGATTCGCTCTTTCTTATCTTTAGTAGAGTTGAGTATCGCCGAACCTTTTTTGAGAGTTCCGGAATAAATACGGATAAAGGTAATACGACCGACATAGGGGTCTGTCATAATTTTGAAAGCTAGAGCGGCCAAAGGCCCGTCTTTTCTAGGCTCTAGAGAAATCTCTGCGTTATTTTTTAAACTAATTCCATGAATCGTGCCACGATCTTTAGGTGATGGCAACCATTTTACAATAACGTTAAGGAGTTGTTGTACGCCCTTGTTTTTAAATGCGGTTCCGCACAATACGGGGTTGATTTTGTTCTCAATAACCCCTTTTCGCATAACCGCATGAATTTCATCTTCGGTAATAGAATCTGGGTCTTCTAGAACTTTCTCCATGAAAGCTTCGTTGCTTTCATCTATTGTAGCGAGTTCTTCAAGAAGAGCGTAACGAAGTTCTGCGCATTTCTCTTTTAGTTCCTCAGGAATTTCTCGCTCTTCCCATTTAGCTCCTAGAGTCTCATCTAGGAAATACAAAGCTTTTTGAGAGATTAGATCTACCATCCCAACAAATTGGCTTTCAGAACCAATAGGACAGTGTACAGCAACAGCGTTAGCACCGAGTTTTTCTTTCATGGATTCAACAGCTGCGAAGTAATCCGCACCCATACGGTCCATTTTATTGACAAAAGCAATTCGAGGAACACCGTATTTATTGGCCTGTCTCCAAACAGTTTCTGACTGGGGCTCGACTCCAGACACTGCATCAAATACGGCTACCGCGCCGTCCAGAACACGAAGAGATCGCTCAACTTCAATAGTAAAATCTACGTGACCAGGGGTGTCAATAATATTAATTTTACAATCCAGCCAGAAAACGGTCGTCGCAGCAGAGGTAATAGTAATACCTCTTTCTTGTTCCTGCTCCATCCAGTCCATGGTAGCTCCGCCTTCATGCACCTCACCAATTTTGTGAGTTCTTCCAGCGTAATAAAGAATTCTTTCTGTCGTTGTCGTTTTTCCCGCATCGATATGAGCCATGATACCGATGTTTCTAATTTTGCTTAAATCGAATTCCTGATCACTCATGAACTTGTTCTGCCTTTTCCAAACCGAGATTAAATACTATTTTACCACTTGTAATGAGCAAATGCTTTATTTGCTTCAGCCATACGATGAGTATCTTCACGCTTCTTGATTGTAGCTCCCTGCTTATTGAAACAGTCAACAAGCTCGGTTGCCAAACCTACTTCCATAGATTTCCCAGGCTTTGCCCTAGCGAATTTAATAATCCACTGCATAGCCAAACAATCCCTACGTCCTGCAGCAACTTCTACAGGCACTTGATATGTAGCACCCCCAACGCGACGGGAGCGAACTTCAAGCAAAGGCTTTGCGTTTTCTAGAGCTTCTTCAAAAGCTTCTAAAGCATTTTCAGCTCCCACTTTCTTAGCAAACCTTTCTAGAGCTGAGTAGACGATTTTTCTAGCGATGCTTTTCTTCCCGTGCATCATGACTTTATTAATAAATCTTTCCAAAGTCACACTTCCATATATAGGATCTGCTGGGACTACCTTCTTCTCAGCGGCATGTCGTCTTGACATATAAATTAACCTCTAACTTCTCTTTCCTAAATAAAGAACAGTCCTACTTAGGACGCTTTGCTCCGTATCGAGAACGGCTTTGTTTTCTATTTTTAACAGCAGCGCAATCTAAAGCTCCGCGAACGATATGATAACGAACACCGGGCAAATCTTTAACCCTACCACCTTGAACCAAAACGATGCTGTGCTCTTGCAAATTATGCCCTTCGCCACCAATGTAGGCGATTACCTCTTGGCCATTAGACAAGCGCACCCAGGCAACTTTACGTAAAGCTGAGTTCGGCTTTTTAGGAGTCTTTGTCTTCACTTGCAGGCACACACCACGTCTTTGTGGGCATTTCTGCAAGGCAGGAGATTTCTTTCTAGACGCGCTAGATTGACGCTTTTTACGTATTAATTGATTAATGGTTGGCATGTATCCTTCTCAATTCAACCTAACTACTACAAGGGGGAAAATATAGAGTAAGGATCCTTTGTTTGCAAGGGCTTATTTTCAGATAGGAACTGGAGTATAATCATCTGATATTCAAAAAAATCATTCCAGTATGAAAAACTTATTTTTCAGTTTTAGAATTGAAAAAACGGCTCTATAAATTCGTGAGAGAAAAAATTTAGAATTTCATGGAAAGACATCAAACGGGTGAACCTAATACATTATCATTCACGCAACCCAAAGAAGAACTATAGCACCTTGCTTTTATTCTATCCCGCTTGAAAATGCCACCTAAGGAATAAAACAAAGACACGAGGAACCTGCTTTCCCCAAAACAGGCCTCCTGTTATGCAACCGCGACTAGATTGATCTGCAGATCTTCCGTAAGACTAATCACCTCGTCCCCTGTCTTGAGGAATAGGAGTTTTTACGAAAATGTCTTTATATAAAATCATCTTTTTACGAGTGAAGCACGGATTTTTTACATTTTATATACTTTCAATAGGCAATTCTCGATAGCTTTCCTCGTTTTCAAGAATAGTTTTAATAATCACCCTCTTATGCTTTGAAAGAAATACGGATGTTAATTCAAGGAAATTTTCTAAGCACGGGCAAAAAACTCGGGGAAACAAGAAATTCTTTAAGCAGAATACCGAGATTGGAGCATAGCTCTATCTGTTTCAAAGCTTTATTTTAAGTGTTTTCTTATGTCATTTTTTTTATAATGTTTATTCTTTAAGTCGAAGGAAGCCTATGACTACGGAAATCCCCATTAATTTTTTACGTGCGGATTGTCAACAACAAGTATATGCTTCTTCGCGCAACATTGTCATGATTGCGATGGCAGTTGTATTCTTTATTCTCGCATTGATTTTATCTGGATTAAGTTTCATTCCGCAAGCAACCTTGCCTTTTTCAGGAGCTTACTTCGTTATAGGTTCTTTCTTAGTTTTCATTGCTGCCGGTATACTATTAATCAACATGCTTTACGATATGCACAATTCCCTGCGTTCCTGCATTTCGCAGACCTAAAAAGAATATTTTTTTACCAACCTATTTATTCTGAATAGTTTTTTCTTGAAGTCCAAAATCTTTGCTCAAGCCTGAGCGTTTTGTGCCGATGTTACGAGTATCCATGATCAACAAAGATACTTGTAATGATAAAAATACTACGTCTTTGCGCTCTTGTTCTAACATTCCTTCCTAGTTTCTCTTTTTCTTCTGAATTATTTCGTGAAGAGGACATAAGGAAAACTGTAGATAAACTCATTGAGTATCATATCGATATTCAGGATATCTCTTCAGACATTTTGATTCGCTCCTTAATAGGGTATTCTCAATCTTTTGATCCTCATAAAGCTTATCTTACAGAGCAAGAAGTCAGTAATTTTATCCAGTCTACGGATATCAAAAAACGTCTATTGAGAAATTACAAAACGAATAATTTTTCCGTTTATCAGAATTTAAATCATGTAGTTAAGGACAGTATTACTCGTGCGCGTCAATGGCGTTCGGAATGGTTATCTGATCCTGTGGCTTTAGTTAGAGAAGCTTCCACGCATACGCTTATAAAGAAGCCTGGTCAATGGGCACATTCTATTCAGGAGCTGAAGGAAAGACAGCGTTCTTTACTACTTTCCTATATTTCTGTGTATTTGTCAGATGGTTCTAAAGATAGATATTTAGGTAAAGAAGCTTCTTTAACACGACTTTGTGTACGTCAACTTGAGGCATATGAAAACCCTTATCTAGGGATTAATGACTATGGGAAACCGATGTCTCTGGAGGAGGAGTCTCACCACTTCCATGTGCGTGTTGTTAAAGCTATGGTGCACAGTTTAGATGCGCACACAACCTACTTTAGCAAAGATGAAGCCCTTGCTATGCGTATTCAATTAGAAAAGGGCATGTGTGGGATTGGAGTTATCTTAAAAGAAGATATCGATGGGGTTATTATAAAAGAGATTATTCCTGGAGGCCCTGCAGATAAAACTAGTGAATTGCATGTGGATGATGTGATTTATCGTGTGGACGGTAAAAGCATAGAAAATCTCCCATTTAAAGCTGTTTTAGATTGTCTTAGAGGCTCTCAAGGTTCTGAGGTGGTCTTAGATGTGCATAGTAAGGATCAAAACCGCACAGTTAAATTACGAAGAGAAAAGATTAGTTTGGATGATCGCCGTGTGGATGTCTCCTATGAGCCTTACGGAGATGGGATTATTGGCAAGATCACCTTGCACTCTTTCTATGAAGGAGAAAACCAGGTTTCTAGCGAACAAGATTTAAAGCGTGCTATTCAAAGTTTACAAGATAAGAATCTCCTAGGACTCGTTTTAGACATTCGAGAGAACACCGGAGGTTTTCTCTCACAAGCCATTAAAGTGTCTGGGTTATTTATGACCAATGGAGTCGTTGTTGTTTCGCGTTATGCGGACGGCAGTATTAAACGTTACCGCACAATATCTCCTAAAAAATTCTACGATGGGCCTCTAACTATTCTTGTTTCAAAAAGTTCTGCATCCGCGGCAGAAATTGTTGCTCAAACATTACAAGATTATGGCGTAGCTATAATCGTTGGTGATGAACAAACTTACGGGAAGGGGACAATCCAGCATCAAACAATTACAGCAGATTCTGATAAAGAAGGATTTTTTAAAGTTACTGTAGGAAAATACTACTCCCCTTCAGGAAAGTCAACCCAACTTCATGGAGTTCGTTCTGATATTCATATAGCTTCACGTTATTTGGAAGAACCCTTAGGAGAACGGTATTTAGAGCACCCCCTACCTTCGGATAATTGTGATAATGTCATGGATGACAATTTGGGGGATCTTGATTCTCATATGCGTCCGTGGTTTCAGAAATACTACCTTCCAAATCTACAGAAGGAAGAGACGGTGTGGAGAGAGATGCTTCCCCAGCTTTCAGCGAATAGTCAACAGCGATTAAATGAAAATAAAAACTACAAGATCTTTTTGGATGAATTAAAAGGTTCTTCGGATGAAATGCGTTCTTTTGGTAGCAACGATTTACAGATGGAAGAATCTGTGAATATTTTAAAAGACATGATTCTTCTAAGAGATCGTAAAGCTTCGGTTTCTTTAGGAGGCTAACTGCCTCCTAAAGTCTTTATAAAGTGAAATCCTCTATCCCAACTATGATTTAGAAGACTCCGGATCATTACTATTCATAGTAAAAATCGTATTCGACTGGTTAATCTTACCATCATCCAAAATATCTTCAGTTGTTGCTAAAAGACGTTTGCATAAGCGCCATTTTTCTGGCGTGCAAGGCTGTTCCATGAACACCGAGGTTGCAAGCAGTTTAACCAAACCGATAATCGCAGGGATTAAGAACAAGAAGGCATTTTTACCAATCTGCCCTTGCAAGACAAAGGTCAATGCCAAGCCCGCAACAAGTAAGATAATTCCGAGCACTACCATAGTAATTTGGAAAGCCCTCGACTGTACTATTTTTGATGTTCTTATGGGATCAATTATGTGTACTCTGCACCATGACAATACGGAATTAATTAAGGATACCTGTGCCGCATCATTTTGTATTACTTCTTCCAATCCTGGTTGGATTAGATCAACTAGAGGCTCACTAGTTGCATTACCTAATTTCATCTTAAGCTTCCTCACTAAACATATAAGACGAAAAAGTTTAACTCAGGCAAGCATTAATTAAAATTTTTAATTGAATATTTGTAAGCTTTTATTGGGATCTCTGGGAAAAAATCAGAATCTCTGGGAAGCTTTGAAAACACAAAAAAAGCCGCCCTAGACTATCTCTAAGGCGGCTTTTTCGTTTACCAACTTTTAAAAAGAATAAGATTAGTAAACGTGTGTGTTTTCCGTATCTGCGACAGGTACTGTTAAAGTATCCGAAGAAAGAATAGCTTCTCCGCGAGCATCCCCAGGAGCAACTCCTTTCAATGTTACAGAAAATTCTACAGATTCTTTAGAACCGAGTTTAGGTAATGCATCGAATACGACCGTATTACCTGTAATCGTTCCTTTTGTTGGTCCTGAAGAAGAAACGGGTTGTAATTCCTTAGAGAACTTAAGGATTAGCGAAACGTTAGTATCTTCAGCAGAACCACGGTTGGTTACACAAATGCGGTATACTGTATTTTCCCCTACGCAAATAGGATCATTAGTATCGATTACGCACATATGGGTAGCTGCTAGACCTTTCCAATGTGTTGTAACTTCTGCGCAAGATGTGCAGGTTCCACAATCTGAGTTAGTTTTTACAACAACTTGATTTGTGAATTTACCTGGGGTTTGAGCTTTAGCCACAACTTTGAATTGAAGAGTTTCTCCTGGGCACATTTCTTTAATGCACCATACAGCTTTGTTGCAGCAGATTTCTGCTCCCGCAGCTTCTAGAATTGAAGCTCCTGAAGGTGCGGTATCTTCTATAACAACATCGTAAAGTTTAAGATCTCCGGGATTAGATACAACAATAGTGTATTCTACAGGCTTACATACGTAAGACCAATCAGCTCCGGAGATATTGACTTGTACGCAAGGCTCATTGATTACAGTAGTTACGTTAGCGGAACATTTATGTCCTCCGCAGTAAGATACGGTAGCAACGTTAGTGACTTTTCCTCTTTTTTGAGGGCAAAACTCTACAGTGAAACACTTAGAATCCCCAGGACGCATATCTCCTAAATTGAAGGAAAGAACACGTTGTCCTGAAGCGTGAGTGTAACCGTCTGGTACAGGGTTATCGACAACAACACTGCGGGCTATGGCAGAACCGGTGTTGCAAACTTCGATTTTGTAACAAACTGGGCAACGTAAGCAAGCACACTCAGGGCCTTCTTGCTTAATGCAAATAGCAGGTTGTCCGCATTTGGTATAAGAGCGAAGCTCTGGGCAAGCACATACAGTAGCAGCTGTGAAGCAGCAACCTTCTTTAAGAGGTTTTACCCAAACGGTAATTTTGCATCTTTCACCTTGACCTAAGCGATCTATAGTCCAAATTAATTTGCTATCGGAGGTAGGTGTTGTCACAGGATCACTGCTGACAAATTCTACTTCGCAAGGAAGCTGTTGAGTGATAACGACATTAACGCAATCTTTTTTACCTACTGCAAGAATTTCAATAGGATAAGGAGATCCTACTGTTGCATATTCAGGTACAGCTTGGCTAATTTCAACGTTACAATCATCGTTAACACGAACACTATACATTTTGCCGTAGCAAGATTCTTGTCTAGTGTCTACGGATGATTGGCATTGACCGCCTTCGCAAGGATAAAATTCTTTATCACAGAAAGCGTTATTATTTTTTTGCTCAGGTTTTTGATTTTTATTACGGCCGAATCTAATTTTCTTGGCTGTTGTCTGCAAGATATTGCTATCAGAAGCTTCGGCACTGGCAATAAATCTTGTAACAAGAGACTCTGCAGCAGCTACCTCTGTCTTCCCGCTGGCAAATGAACTCGCCATACTAGTTAGCGCGAGGACCGTAACTACTCGTCTGATGAGTTTGGACATAGGGATCTCCTATCGCGTGTGTTGTTTTTTCTTCTGCCATCGGGTAGAAAGTTATGAACTCTTACCCTCAACATTTAAGTTTATTTTTATAAAGGCAGTTAGCAGGGAAATACTTTACCTCCTAACTACCCGATCAATTTAAGTAAACAGATAAGAACTGTTGCCTATTGTTTGCATCTGCCGTCTGGAGATGTACAACCTTTAACTTGAGGTCCTTGAGCTCCCGAATTGCACTCACCGCCGCAAGGCTTGGAGCAAGAAGGTGTGTAAGTTCCACAGGGGTTGCATCCGCTATCTTTCTTGTTGAAAGCGTTGCAAGGGTTGCAGGATTTAGGCGCACAAGGATCTTCAAAACAGCAATCTACAATACGGCAGCAGCTACTTAAGCCAAAAACACCACAACATACTGCAGCTAGTAAAACAGCTTTCTTCATAAATTTATAACTCCTTTCTAATTAGAAAACTTAACGCGCTTGATTTCTTATTAAAAACCCTTTCAGTTTTTAATAATTAATAAAGCTTATTCCCATGAACAATATTACAATAGAAAATAAAAATTTTATCAATTCTTTTTTCTACTTATATTTTTCTTAAACTAAATCTTTTTCTCTTAGAAAAAAATAAAACTAGATCTCTAATTACAAAACTCTGGATAAATAGAACTTTGTTCTAGAAAAGGTTGGAAGGAAGTTATTACAAACAACTTAGGCTAAATTTATTGATAAGAGGGAGAGTTATTGTTCTCCCTAAACTCCTGAATATCAGGGCGCTGTGTTTTTATTACAACAACAACACTTTTAATTAAATAGATATTAAAACAAATATTGTTCTAACATTTAAACAAATAAGGAGATGGGAAATGAGAATGTTTTCTTTTTTATACGTTTTTTTCTGCACATCTCTTCTCATTTCCAGCTGTTCCTACGCCCCCCCTCCTCGCAGCTATATTCTCGCGCAAAGAGATATTCCTCTAACTAAACAGGCAAATTCTTTAAAATTTTCCCTAGCTAAGTCAGTTTTCCTAGCATCCTATCGGTAAAACGTGGAATTCTGTCTTGCAAGATACAGGTGAGTAGTGTGCAAACTAGGAAACCCTAGAATTCTAGAGTCTTACTCTCAAAATCCTCTTCTTTGAGAACCTTATCGATAACAGCTTGTACCTTTTTAGGCACTCCTCCAAGGAGATTTTGAGCGTGAACAATACGCATGCGAGTACGAGGCTTTCCTAATAACTCCATAGAGTCAAATAAGGGCAGTCCTTGCTTTTTCCCGGTAATTGCCACATAGAGCAAAGGTATAACTACCTTTTTATGATGCACTTGAAAAGCTTCTGAGAGCCATTTAGATCCTTGATAAAACTGATCTTTAACCCATAGATCGGCTTTTTCTAAGTATTTTACATAGCTATAAAGAAGAATCGCGGCTTTCTCTGCAGAAATCGCTGCAGGCAAGAGCTCTTCCTTTGTGTACTCAGGAAGAACAGAAAAGAAAAATCCTGTGAATCCTATAAACTCTGCTAGGGTTGTAATCCGAGATTGGCAGAGGGGAAGAATTTTCAAGAAAAACTCATCGTTGATCAACCAGTCTTTCAGCCTAGATAATAGATGTTCTGGGGATCCATCGTGAGTAAGGTAATGCTTATTCATCCAGTCCAGTTTGCGGGTATCGAAAACTGCGCCAGACTTTCCAATACGTTTAGGATCAAAATTCTCGATAAGTTTCTCCAAAGAATATACCTCTTCGTCTCCCTCCATACTATAGCCCATAAGGGTGAGGAAATTTACGAAGGCTTCTTTGACATAACCGGAGTCACGATAATAGAAAATAGAAGTTGGATTCTTTCTTTTAGAGAGTTTTGTCCCATCCGGATTAAGGAGCAGAGGCATGTGAAGAAATGTGGGAGCTTTCCAACCAAAAGCTTCGTAGAGCAGCAGGTGTTTAGGTGTAGAGCTCAACCATTCTTCTCCACGAAGAACGTGAGTAATACCCATAAGATGGTCGTCTACGACATTAGCGAAATGGTATGTTGGAAAACCGTCAGATTTGATCAATACCTGATCATCGACATCTGCCCAGGGGAAAACAACTCTACCCTTGCAGTAATCTTCGAGAACACATTCGCCAGTAAGAGGAACTTTTAACCGAATGGTATAGGGTTGCCCCTCTAGAGTACGTGCTTCTATCTCCTCCGGGGAAAGATAGCGGTATCTTCGATCGTATCCCCCGCGATACCCCAGAGTCGTGGCCACGGCTCGCATTTCCTCAAGTTCTTTGGGTGTAGCAAAGCACTTGTAAGCGTAATCCGTTTTTAACAGGAGCTCGGCATACTTTTTATAGATTTCGGTACGTTCTGACTGTCTGTAGGGACCGCAGGGGCCTCCTACATCGGGTCCTTCGTCCCACTGAATACCGCACCATTGAAGGGCGGAAAAAATATTCTTCTCGTAATCATCTCGGCTGCGTGTTCGATCCGTATCCTCGATTCTCAGGATCATCTTCCCTTTGAACCGTTTTGCAAAGATTTCGTTAAACAAAGCCATATAGGCTGTCCCTACATGGGGATCCCCTGTAGGCGACGGCGCGACTCTAACACGTACGTTTTCCCAAGCCATTCTTTTTTAATCCTAAGACGAAAGAGACTTGATACCTCGAACCTAGTTATTTCTTCAAGAGAAATCCTCTCTAAGAGTCTCCAAGCCACATTAGAAAAAAACCAAAAAAATAAAAACTCTGCACCTCTTATAAAGCTACAGAGTTTCTATGCAAGTTTACATACAGACCTAATCTATATGTATTCAAACAGAAAACAAAAATACGAGATCTTAGAAAGGCGAAAGAGGCAAAAACGGTAGCTAGGAGCGGAAGGAGGTAAGTATGAACTAATTGTTCTCAAACAAGAGGGTTCCAGAAGAAACAGTATCTTCTAGATTAGCTGTAGTAGATTCAACAACCTCAGTATCCTTCATTTTCTTTGCTGTTTGCTTGCTTAAATACTCTCTCTTATATCTTTCTATCTCTGATTGATTGACAACCCAAGCAGCGCCTTTGCGTTCTCCTCGCATAGTTCCTGTACGCGTAGCATAGTAAACTTTTTGCACCGGAATTCCTAAAATATCAGCCACTTGATTTACAGAATAGTATCCCTTTTCGTTATCAAAGAGCAGCTCTCCTTGATAAAGAGATTTCTTCCTCGAATAACGGTTACGTCTGTAGTCTTCCAAATCCTTAAGATCTATTTCCCATCGAGTTGTTTTAGAAGCCTTTAGTTTCTTTTGTTTGATCGCCACATAAATCGCTTGACGTGTCACATTGTGCAATTTTGCAGCTTGCGTGATAGAAACCATTTCGGTTCCCTCTTGTGCTTCCACTGGCTGTGCATCTTCTCTGTCGTCTAAATCGAAACAGCTTTCATGTTGTATGCATTCCATACGTTAGCAAACCTCCCCCCTCAACATATTCTAGAATTAAAACAACCTTAATAGTTAGTAGTTCTTCCTTAATTTTTAGAAATTTTTAAATAAGTATTTTCCTAAGAAAAGCTTTATTAATCAAGCTTTTTGTTAATACAAAGTTGATGTTTTTAGTTTAAATCTTAATAAAACTAAAACTCCCCATCATTTATTAATATTTCTTAACATTAAAAATGCAGACGAGAACAGTAAAACAAGTGCCTTCGAGCGTAAATCATTCTCCCCTAATGCTTTTAAGATTGGGAATGTTTTTAGGAAATGTTCATATTGAATCTTAATCTTCCTGATTCAACAGTCTTTACCTAGGCGTTTAGAAATACCTACCTATACCTCTCCGAACATGAAATAGACGGGCAAAAAACAGATTGTATTATCATAGCGTTCATTTTTCTCCGTTAAGCCGTCCATCTATTTAAATAATCTATTCAACTGTAATTAAAGTATTTTGAATCGTACTTTTATAGCCTCAGCCACTTTATACGAATAATTAATCACCTTAATTTTGAAAACAAATCTAAGGCAAAGACAACAGTGCCATAGAGGATCTTTTACGTAAAAGATTCTCTACCCAGGTAAATATACATGTTCGTTAGGTTAAAGTTGTTCCCCATTAACGGATGTTCCATTCGAGTCTCCCGTCTCAAAGTGATCCAAGATGTGTGCAACTATCTCTTGTACAGTTTCCTCTTGAAGAATTCCCTGGTGCACCAGGTTCTGCTCTCCTACCGGGATTTTCTTCCCAGGAAGATTAGAGGTATTAGAACTTAAAAACGGTGCCGCAAAACAATTATTCTTGCTGAATAAACCGTCTCCTATTAATCGTGAGTGGCCATCCACTCCGTGTATAAATAATTCTGGGCAAGTCAGGGAACGGCTTAATTTTTCCGAGTTTATCTCCCACCCCAACAATTTGATCGTTAGTTCACCTATTTTGCCCAACCACTGTGAGGCAACTGCTGAGACCGCCTTTGGTCCACGGTCTTTAATCACAAACCACCGTACGCCATCGCTACCATCTGTAATCTCTTCATTTAATCCCAACGCCTGTACGAGAGTTCCCAAAGAATATCCATAAGCAATAATTTGTTTTGCTTGCGGACCCTTAGGACAGTCTCGAAGATAACGCACACAAGCTTGGTAAGCTTTCCTTAGCGATTCGCGTGAGATAGGGCCTTTGCTATGCATAACCCCAGGATAGTTAAATACTAACACATTGGAGTCAGACTGCCTTGCAACATTGAGTATCCAATCATCACCGTGGCGAAGAATGGCCCTATTTTCAAAACATTCACTATTCCCTAGGGAAACGAGCATCCAGCGATCTTTTCTCGCTTTTGGGAATGTAATACTTAAAGTATCGATAAATAGATCATCACTTTGAATAGGCACTCGATTTACAGAGCTTGCATACCCCTCATCCACCCAATGTTTTATGCGAGCATGAAAAGCTTCTTGTAGCAATTTTCTAACAAAACACAACCGCCCTGAAACAGCTCCCCCGGCAGCTGGAAGCAATGCATTCTGACAAATTTTCCCCAAAACCCACAGTAACCCCAGGGGGATGAACAAAATTATTCGAATAATTAACTTAATTATGCTGTGGATAACATCAAGTAATTTGTACAACACCGGATAGCGAGTCCTTCTCTCATATGCCTGAAGAGCTGCTTTTGAGGAGAACATCAAAATTTCGGGGTGGGGTTTTAAGGTACACAATGAATTGCCTGTAACAGATGATTGAGTAACTGAAAACATATCTGCTGACGAGTATGGGTGTTAAAGGCGACCATTTTAAAAAAAAATATGGAATAAAACAAAGAAAATGTTTTTATTCGTCTATTTAAATTAAACTCTTCTTATTACTAAGAAAAAGTTCAAAATAAAATTCATGAAGAAATTCATTGTTAATCATTCTTCCATAAATAACCTGGGGGAGAATTGCTTAAAAAAACTTTTTACAACTGGTTTAAGTCCCCAGACTACTTAATCTTTTTTTGAGGAAGCGTACTGTACGAAAAGATAACTAATCTTGGATTATACCTAGGGTTTCTGTCGTTAGCCAAAATGTCGTGAGGAAATGAGCTCAGGAAAGCATCCAGGCGGCAATAAAACTGGGTGAATAATTTAAAACGAGCTCGTAGAAAAACTCAAGAAAAAAGCGTTAGGAAAATAATCATCAGGAATAATATTTTCACGCTCAAAGAATTAAAACTTTGCTACGGTATCTTTATCTAGTGGAAGAATACGGAAATCTCGCACCAACAAATGGATGACTCCTCCATTAGAAGATTTGGATAAACGTGGGGTATAGGCTAGTTCTAACGGTTTATTCCAATTAGCTTTTAGGGCATCTATCCGATCTCCCAATCCAAAAGCTATGCCCTCTAGATTCCTTTCTCCATGGTTAATATAGAGTTTAAGGTGGTTTCCTGGTAATAGCTTCGGATAGCGTACCTGACGCACTACAGTATAAAATATAGGTACAGGATTGCCCTTCCCAAAAGGCTCGAAAAGGTCTATAGAGGACAACAAATCATGATCTATCTCGTCAAATTCGGCTCGGGCATCTAGAGAGAGTGTGATAACAGCCTTGTCCTTTTTTAATGACGAATTGACAAGATGGATAAACTTCTTTCTAAAAGGTTCTATTTGGTCTTCATTAATGATAATTCCCGCGGCAAAGTCATGTCCACCGTAGGATACAAATAGCGAGGAGCATTTCTGTAATATCCCGAGAAGAGGGAAAGAACCTATGGTTCTTAATGATCCCTTACCCACCCCTCCCTGATTAGAAATAATAGCTACAGGCTTATTATAGGCCTTAGCTAGGCGTGCAGAAATAATCGGGATAACTCTAGAGTGCCATTCCTTAGACGACAATACAATAGCCGCTTGTTTCACAATACTGGGATTACTTTTTAGAATTTTTTGCACATCGTGAAAAACATCAGCTTCTATCTTTTGTCGTTCCTTATTTATTTTATCGAGATACTGAATGATATCATTAGCAACTTCTGGATCCTCTGTGAGCAATAATTCCACCCCCTTAGAAGCATCTGCAAGTCTTCCTAAGCTATTAAGCTTCGGAGCTATTTTTAAAACAATATCAGTAGAGGTAACTTCAGATGGTTTGACTCCCGAAAAAACGCATAACTTGTGTAGTCCTAATCGCGATCCTTTGGATATTTCTTTGATACCATGACGCACCATAGTGCGATTTTCTCCCAAAAGGGTTCCCACATCAGTTACAGTTCCCAAGGTGACTAAATCCAACAGGCGTTTTAGATCAACTTTTATTGAGGGATTCTTTTTCTCTAACGCATTAAGAACACCGCGAGCAAGCTTAAAAGCAACACCCACACCGGTTAACTCTTTATTCGGATAGGCGCGATCTTTTAACTTAGGATTTAACGTTGCTATGCAATGAGGAATTTTGCCCGTAGGCATGTGGTGGTCTGTAATAATTACATCTATGCCCTGTTTATTGATGTCGCTGACTTCTTTCCCCGCGGTAATACCACAATCTACTGTGATTAGGAGAGAAATCCCTTCTTCTTTCATCTTAGCAATTAATGAAGAGGGCTCCCCAGAATGCTTTAATAAGGCCCCTAAAAAGCAATAGCTGACTCTTACATCTATAGATTTTAAAAACTCTACAAGAAGAGCAACTCCTGATATTCCATCAACATCACTATCCCCATACACCATAATATGCTCATTGCGCTCTTTAGCAAGAAGCAAGCGCTCTATGGCTTTAGACATATCAAGTAGGAGTTCTGGATCGTGAAGGTTAGATAGATGCACGTAGAGAAAGTCACGGACTTCGTCTACAGTTTGAAATCCTCGAGAGACAAAGATTTGTGCAGCTATTGGATGCAGATGCAATTCCTTTATAATTACAGAAAGCAATATAGGATTCTGCTTGGGGTATACCCAGATGGGACTGGGTATGGAAGAATTAACTTTACTTGCCATAGATTTTCGCGCCGTAAACTCTTTAGAAATCTAGTTGTCTAAAGAGCATTTTCTCATCCTTCCGTACCCAAACGGCGATAACCTAAAGTTATAGCCGTTGTCTTTCCTCTTTACGAACCATAAATAGAAGAAGAGGCGGTGCTATGTATAGAGATGATAGTGTACCTAAGAGAATACCTATTGTCATGATGAAAGCAAAGTTAAAGATTGAGCCTCCACCGACAAACAGTAAAATCAACAAGACCGATAGTGTTGTTGCTGTGGTCATTACTGTTCTTCCCAAGGTTTTTTGTAGTGCATCGTTAATTAAAATCGGCATGGGTGTAAATAATTTTTCCTGACGATCTTCACGAATACGATCGAATATAATGAGAGTATTATTTAACGAATACCCTAAAACGGTCATCAAAGCTCCAACTGCTTGTAAATCAATTTGGATCTTTTTTAAGAAGAAATGCGTAGCGACTAATACAGCACAAGTAGCCACAAGATCATGAATCAATGCACAAATAGCACTGAATGCATAACGCCACTCAAAACGCAAGCTCACATAAAGCAAGATAATGAACAAGGCTCCCATCAAGGCTATGAAAGCTTGTTTACGCATTTTATTAGAGAACTGGCTGCTAACTTTAAACCAGAAATTTTGTGTATCTTTAAAGCTATCAGAAGATATATCTATCCCTGTATCGGAAAGTATACCCATAACTACAGATAAATGAGGATCAAAAGCCTCGGTTACTTTTATCTCTGGGGCCTGTACTCTTGCTAATGCATTCTGGCTAAAATAGATCTTGATCTTTTCAGAGGAATCAAAAGTGGTGATTTTAAAGTCTCTTGAAGATAAGCCCACTTGCTTGAATTTATCCCCTAATGTATGACGAAATTGCGTAACATCTACAGATTTCTGTTCAGCCATGTTTAGGGTAAGAGCATAACCTCCTTTAAAATCCATTCCCAAAACGGAATGCCAAGCTCCAAAACCTAGAGCAACACATCCTAAAGAAATAACGCTTCCGGATACCATCCAAAGTCTTTTACACTCTCTTAAGAAATCGTGCTTGATACCGATAAACTTGTTCATCATGTGCAGCTGAGTTTCTTGAGTTTTATTCATCCAAACCATGAAGAAAAACTTCGTCATGAATAGGGCAGTAAACATCGAAGAAAAAATCCCAATGATAAGAGTCAGAGCAAATCCTTTAATAGGTCCTGTATCTAAAATTAAAAGAAGAAGCGAAGCCAAGACCGTTGTAAGGTTAGAGTCGAAAATAGCGCCGAAAGCTTTTTTATACCCAGCTTCTACAGATTGCGAAAGGCTGCGAGATAATACATATTCCTCTCGGATTCTCTCGAAAACAAGCACGTTAGCGTCTACAGCCATGCCCATAGCAAGCACGATTCCTGCCAATCCTGTAAGGGTTAGCGGTGCATCAAGATATTGTAGAGCAGCCCAAATTAATAAAAGATTAAGGATAACAGCACCCGAGGCGATAACCCCGCCGAATTTATAATAGACGCTCATTAAAATGATCAAAACAGCCAAGCCTAGGAGTATAGAAATAATCCCTTGAGTCCGCTGTTGTTTCCCTAATTCGGGGGAGATAACTTCTTCGATTAAAACTTCGGGGACAAACGACATGGATCCCGATTTTAAATCAGTAGCCAAACGATTAACTTCACGATGAGAAAATTTCCCAGAAACGCTGGCGTGATCTTTTAATGGAGCATTTAATACTGGGTCACTGACTACATACCCATCAAGAACCACGGCCATTCTCCAGCCTCTTCCCGAGGAATATTGACTATTAGTCGTACCGTTTATCCCCTCTTGACAATAGGCAGCAGTCCATGCATGGAAACTCTCAGTAGGAGAGACGTTATGAGCTTTTTGAGCTATTGTAGAATCCTTTACTGAGAAATTTAAAATGTAACCTTCGCTTATAGCAAATTCTGGACGAATATTTTTTAAAGAAGCGCCATCTAAAGCATAGTTGCGAAAAACAATCATCAAAGGATTCGCTTTATCTTCTCTATCCTTTTTAATAGCAATCATTGAATACGTAGTATCCAAATGAGAAGAGGGAGCATCGCTGCCAACTTCTGGGAAAGCAAGACCTTCTTGTTGTAACTTGGTTATGGCATCTCTAACACTCGTAGGCAACCGAATTTCTTGATTATTAAAGATATAACTAGCCAACTTATTGATAGCTTCTGGAGACGTAGCTTCTTGACTTTGCGCTGTAAACCATAGGTAATCCAAAAATCTTTGAACTTCATATCGAAGAGCAGAGTAATAAGAAAACTTCTCATTGACTACGTGGAAAGTCATTTGTGAGGTGCCTAAAATTTCCTCAGACGAAATTTTCTCGGATCCGGGCACGCTTAAATATACATTATCCCCTTCTCTACGTATTTCAACTTCTGCAACACCTAATTTATTCAAACGAGCATAGAGTTCGTCGGAAACTTTAAGTATATCCTCTTTATCGGCAATGGGCTTTCCTTGATGGTCTTTGAAAGCTAAACGAATTTGTTTTCCGCCGATGAAATCAATCCCCAAGCGAAGAACACTATCTCCACGAGAGTACTTTCGTATATTTAGCTTGAGATTTTCTAAAAAAGCATTTCGATGTGGTACAGCAGCGCGTATACGAAGTTGTGGATCTATCGAACAACTGGATTGTCGGTATTGTTCATGCCAGCGGACCAACTCTTCTTGACGATGCTTTTCGATACAATTTAGGGTTTCTAAACGATCGCGAACATCGCGAACTTCAAGACTTGCGGTTTTCCCTTCACTATCAACAACAAAATTCTCTCCCCAAACATCGAAAAATCTCTGTAGAGGTTCTTTAATTTCTAAAACCTCATCGTCTCCGATGCTCCATGGGGTCACATCTGTGTGAGCAAAACAATTATATAAATTTTGTAAGTCCTGATCAAAAATTTTTGCTTCTTCTTCCGTCCCCTTCTCGTATTTGGCTGCGACAGAACGTAATCCTTTAAGAACGACGTAAACAGAACCTTGAGAAAAATGCGCGCAACTTTTCTCTGGAGAAAAAATAAAACATCCGAAGGAATCACTTTCTTTAGGTAGACGACAATATATGGGGAAATGTTCTCGAATAAGATCGCACGACTGTGCTGGAGGTCTATTTAAAGCTAATGTAGCTAGATGTTCGACAGTTCCCTGATAGATGCGCTGTCCATGCAAAACAATTTTTCCGCTCGTATCTTTATCACTTAGGTTAAAAGCAAATTCTTGTGAAGATTCTTGAGCCGACTTTTGCAGTCTATGAGCTAATCTTTGCTTTTCTCTACCTAACCAGGAATCAAAATCTAGTCGTTGTTCTGCAGACAACTCATCACGTTTAGCTAGCACACGAGGGTCAAGACGAAAGACTAGCTTTCTTTCCTTAGCGAAAAATTCTATGGAAGAGAAAAAAGGTGATACCGCACTACAATTCAAAGAGTTATCTACAAGACTCATGGTAGATTTTTTCCATCTTTGAACTCTTGCCTTCAAGTGTTGAAACTCGTCTCGCAAAACAGATTGCTGTTGCTCAGATAGAGTAGAATCAGAGGACAAATTTTCTAATCGTGTTAAAAACGCGGAATAATCTTTCTCAGAAGAGAAAAAATAATTAAGTAAAGCTGAGGTCTTGGATGCGGGAAAAATGTCCAAACCAGATGCTAGGTTGTTTGCTAATTGTACAACCTTCTCTATAGATGCCGTATTCCAAATTGATGTGTAGCCGCAAGAACATGCTCCAGAAGGAGCCAAGGTGATTAAAGCTGCAGCAGTATTTAAAATCTCTCTTCCAGATTCAGTATCTTCTCTGTTGTAAGAAACAAAAGAGAAATCTTTTTCAGTTAATGCTGTAGTTAACGATCCAGTAACTTGAACAACGTTTCCATCCTTCTTGTCGTACCCTAGAACATATAAACGCGAAGATTTTATAGGAACAGTAGGTTCGCCATAAACCATATTTTCAAGAAAGGTATACGCATCTGCTCTGTCTTTAAAATGTACATTCACCACACCGGGAATGCTGGGGTGTTGTGTAATGTGTCCTCTTAATTTCAAAGCAGACAGCACTGAAGAGACTCTGGGAATAATATCACTACGCGCTTCAGCAACTTGTTTTGTTAATCTACGAACAATTTGTTGCGCTTCTTTCTCATCGATTTTTTTATTTAATGGTCGAGAGTAGTAAAGACATGTGGGCAACACATAGTACAGAGCCAATCCAAAAACACAAATAATTATACTTAAATTACGCCCGAATCTCTGTTTCATTGTGTAGCTCTTTTAAATTAGCGAATATTTTGAATAGAAATACTAATGAACTAAAATAGCAATTGAAAATAAAATCGTCAAATGAAGACCGATTTAGGAATTTAAACAAGTAATTTATTTCAAAGCTGTCTCTATAATCCCAAGCCACATCTCTACGTCAGGATCATATCTTGTTTAATTGTGATTTGCATTTTATCAAAAATCTATCTTCCCCGAGGATTATCTCTGGGGAAGATCAAATCACGCGGCACCACGAAGAATCTGAAGGGACAAAGTCGGAGAAGGATAAACTTTCTCGACTTGAAAACATGACATTAGTATCCACTGATCTCAATGGAGCCACGCTGTCGGGATCAACAAGAACTATAGTGATAGGAAGCTTGGATTTATTTTCAGGAAGTACGGCTTCCATTGCCAAAGATTCCACAGCTTGTAGAAAAGCTGTTTTAGAAAGTATTTTTACAGCATGCAGCGCTTCGTCACTTAACCCTTTTACAACTCCTAAAGGAGAAACTAAAAGACAAATCCCTTCTTTATTTACAATGCGGGAAACAACAACTCTCTCGATAGAAGCCTTGAAAGCTTGAATATAGGCTTCTGTGTATATTGAAAGTAGGGAAACATCCATTGGCGATTTTTCTTGGCGCACTCCAGGAATATGTGTGTAAATGACTTCTTGAGGAACGGGCCCGTGGTCTCTATCCAGCCAAGGTGAGGATACCATTTTCTCTTGCCTACAACTTGTTTTTAAAGAATTTTTGACACACTCTTTCATAGCTGTAGGAAGTTGAAACACGTCTTGATACACTGTTTCCGTTTCTAATTGACCTCTTCTGATTGCATCTAAATCCAATTCCTGGATCAAAATTGTTCCGTTCTTTTTATCTGCTCTTTTTGCCAAAATTTTCCTTAAATTCTCTTTAGTCCCTTCACAGATAAAAATCTTTCTATTTACTTGATGACAGTACATCCCCGGAGATAGAAAACGCAGCCGCCTTAATAAAGAGAGGTACTCTTTCTCTGTTATGGAGGAGATGCTAGGTTTACGATAATGTAACTTTGGAATTTCTATACGCGTCCAGGCTTTGGCATATTGACAATACGCAACAATGCATAGCAGAATCCCAAGAATTAACAACCCAATGCAGGGGAGGAAAGTTTGACACATACTTGCAGCAAGCACACTACAGGAAAATGCTGCGGTCCCTAATAATGAAAGGAGCCCTGCAGTGATTTTTCTAGCTGCGTGCCGAGCAGTAGGAATGTAATGAACCCTGCCCTTTTCTTTCGTACACATAAATGCGGGTTTTGGGAGGTGCCCAAAACTCATTCGAGGCAATTTCATTTAAAAAACCTTATAAAATTGAAATATTTGTCTCGCGACTGAAAATAATGACCTTTAAATGCAATTAAGTATAACAAATCAAAGAAATAAAAAACTGCTAGGATCTTCCAAACAAAAAATTTTTATCAATTTTATATTTATACAATTGCGCAGATCTTTCATACGTACGCCTTAAGATGAAAGTCCTAGATTAAAATGGTAGAGGAAATCAAGGCATTGAATCCGACATCAATTTTAAGAAATATTTTTATAGTCGAGATAAAAAACACGGGCCTGTGCTATCTCTATCGAGTAAAAACTCAAAGACAATTCCCCTAGGACCAACAACCTCAAAATCACTCGTTAGAAGTCGTCCTTGAAATTTGTAAGGCTTTCCCCTTCTGGGAAGACGACATTGATTTAAGAATGTCAACTTGTCAAGATATGGTGTTTCTTCTACTATGCCTCTCGGGATTCCAATTTTTTAAATTGTTGTCAGGTTGTTTTGCATTTCGAGAAACCTACAAGGCTTTTTATCTACGATTTTAGCTTAAAAAGGGGTTTATCTGTTGTCTTTGAAACCAAGCCATAACTCACACTGCACAACTAACGATGTAAATATGTCTCTCACCTTAAAACAGGCGGATCAAGCTGATCCATCAACGCAGTCTCTACCGAGGCATGTAGCCATTATTATGGATGGCAATCGTCGTTGGTATCAGCGACATCAAATACTAAGATCTATCCAACATTCCTCAGGGCATCATTACGGAGCCAAAGCCCTGCCTGATATTATTGAATCTGCGTTTTCTTTAGGTATTGAGGTTCTCACTTTATTTGCTTTTTCTACAGAGAATTTTCTCAGGTCAACTGAAGAGGTTGAAGAACTTTTTTCTCTTTTCCATTCCCAACTGGATGAGCAGCTTCCCCATCTTATTGAAAATAAAATCCGTCTGCGCTGTATAGGGAACCTGCTAGCTTTACCTAAACACCTACAACAACAAATTGCTAAGATTACATCGCAAACTAAGGAATATTCGGGAAGAGAACTTGTTTTAGCAATTAATTATGGCGGGAAAGACGAACTTGTACGCGCGTTTAAGAAACTGCATCAAGATTTATCAGATCAAAAAATATCTTTAGACTCTGTTTCAGAGGGGTTGATCCGCTTGTATTTAGATACCTCAGAAATCCCTGATCCTGATTTATTAATTCGCACTGGTGGCGAAATGCGTGTCAGTAATTTTCTCTTGTGGCAAATAGCATATACAGAGCTATATGTAACTGATGTTTTATGGCCGGATTTTAAACCCGATCATCTTCTAGATGCTATTAAAGCTTACCAACACAGAGCGCGACGAGGAGGCAGGTAGCCATGTTGAAACTGAATAAGTTTAAAACTCCTTTCTATGGGGATCTTTTCCAACGAGTTGTTGTACATTCGTTGGTTCTTACATTCTTGGTACTTCTTCTTTACAGTTCCTTATTTCCTATAACATCTTTCGCTTTAGGATTTATCTCTGCTCTTTGTAGTGCCGTAGGAACCTATGAATATGGGACCATGGCCAAAGTTAAGATGCTGTACGCTTACCGTCTTTATAGTGCGATAGGATCTTTTATTTTTGTCTTAACCAGCTTTATTGCGATTCGTTGGCATCATGTTCTTCCAGAATTTATTTCAACAATCCCTTGGTGTTTCCTATTCGCTTGGGTAGTGATTAATGTCTTTAGATCGAGGAAAAAAACCTGCGGTCCTTTAGAGACTTCAGGAATCACTTTATTTTCCATGCTGTACGTGGGTATTCCCGTGCGTTTGTTTTTACAAATACTGTATGGGTTCATTCATACCAATGAGCCATTTTTAGGTGTGTGGTGGGCATGTTTTCTCATTGCCACAACAAAAGGAGCTGATATCTTCGGTTATTTCTTTGGAAAGGCGTTTGGTCAAAAGAAAATCACCCCTGTAATCAGCCCTCATAAAACTGTAGTTGGTTTTGTTTCAGGATGTTTAGGCGCTACATTGATTAGCGTAGCTTTCTATTTACAAATTCCCTCTAGGTTCTCTAGCTATATCACTATGCCAAGCATTTTAATTGTATTAGGATTGATTTTGGGAATTAGTGGATTTTTCGGCGACATCATTGAATCTATCTTCAAACGAGATGCGAAAATTAAAAATAGTAACCAACTAAAAGCTGTGGGAGGCACTTTAGATACTCTAGATTCTCTATTACTTTCTACTCCTATTGTATATATTATGCTTTTGATCACGCAAAAATCTATGTTTCTAAGATGATTATTACAATAGACGGCCCTTCAGGAACAGGGAAAAGCACGGTGGCAAAGGCGCTTGCACAGAGATTAAAATTTAATTATTGTAACACGGGGGCTATGTACCGCACCCTAGCCTACACGCACTTGCAAGAGCCTTGGAATTGTCTTTCTATTCAAGAACTCATAGACAATCCTCCTTTTTCCTTTTCATTTATTTCAGAACAACCCTTGGAAGCCTTTTTAGACGGGCATCGTTTATCTGAGGAATTAGGAACTCAAGAAGTAGCAAATGCTGCTTCGCGACTTTCTCAGCTTCCTGAGGTGCGCTCTTTTATGCATAAACTACAAAGAAAGTATGCAGAATTGGGCAACTGTGTTTTTGAGGGAAGAGACATGGGCTCTAAAGTGTTCCCCGATGCTGATGTAAAAATTTTTCTAACAGCAAGTGCTGAAGTAAGAGCTTTGCGAAGGCTGAAAGACTTACCCAAGGGCTCTCTATCGCAAGAAGCTTTACACGCTGAGCTTGTAAAGCGTGATGAAGCAGACAGCCGACGTATTCATGATCCTTTGGTCATTCCTGAAGGAGCTATTGTTTTAGATTCTTCAGATTTGACAATAAGCCAAGTTCTAGAGAAAATTTTAGCTTTAGTTTCCCCTGAAATGCCATGATATTTACAGTTTGTAAATTCCTTACTAGAGTCGTTTTTTCCTTACTCTATAGACATAAAGTTTATGGAGTGAAAAAGAATCTTGTTAAAGGAGCCGCTATCGTTGCTGCAAACCACAATTCCTACCTTGATCCTATAGCTTTACAGTTATCAGTTCGTGGTTGTATGCATCATCTTGCTCGCTCCACATTATTTAGCAATCGGTTCACAGGATGGTTACATAGACAATGGGGGTCGTATCCTGTCAAAAGGGGCGGGGGAAATTCTGCAGCATTTAAAGCTGCTTTTGAACTCTTTAAAAAGAAAAAAAAGCTGATCATTTATCCCGAAGGAGAACGCAGCCCTACAGGAGAGCTGCTTCCTGGGAAAATCGGCGTTGGGTTGATCGCCATTAAATCTCGAGTTCCTGTAGTGCCAGTTTATGTTGGAGGAACCTACGATATTTTCAATCGTTATCAAAAATTCCCTAAAATTTGGAAAACAGTCACATGTGTTTTTGGTACTCCATTAACTTTTGACGATTTGATTGGCAATGAGACATTAAGTTCTAAGGAGACCTATCAGATAGCGACCGACAGAATTATGAGCAAAATAGCGGAGCTAAAAACTTGGTATGAAAACGGCTGTATTGGAGAGGTACCTTAAATAGTATGACTCTTCTTTCTTATTTATCTTCTCTATGTCGAGAAGCAACTCTATCAGCGTTTCCTCAAGTAGAAAATCCTTCTCCCGACATTACACAATCCACTAAAGAACATTTCGGTCATTATCAATGTAATGATGCGATGAAACTTGATCGCACATTAAAAATGGCTCCTAGAGCTATTGCTGAGGCGATTGTTAACAACCTTCCTAAAGACAACTTTTCTTCTGTAGAAGTTGCTGGTGCAGGTTTTATTAACTTCACATTTTCCAAAGAATTTTTAAAACAGCGTTTGGAGACATTTTCTGCAGATTTATCTTCAGGATTTTGCGTTAAGGATCCTAAAAAAATCGTCATAGATTTTTCTTCTCCAAATATTGCTAAAGATATGCATGTGGGTCATCTACGCTCTACAATCATAGGAGATTGCCTTGCTCGTGTATTTTCTTTTGTTGGCAATGATGTTTTAAGATTGAATCACATTGGTGATTGGGGAACAGCTTTTGGCATGTTAATCACCTATCTTCAAGAAGAAGCCTCTGAAGATGTGGGAAATCTTGAAGATTTGACAGCTTTGTATAAAAAAGCACACGCACGTTTTGCTGAGGATGTGGAATTTAAAAAGCGCTCGCAAGCTAATGTTGTTGCTTTACAATCTGGGGATCCCTCAGCATTAAATTTATGGAAACACATTTGTGAAATTTCTGAGCGCGCTTTTCAAAAGATTTATGATATTTTAGGTGTTGCTATAGAAAAACGTGGTGAGTCTTTCTATAATCCTTTTCTTCCTGAGATTATCCAAGATTTAGAAAATAAAAAACTCATCACGGTTTCTGATAATGCTAAATGTGTTTTCCACGAAGGATTTTCTATTCCCCTAATGGTTCAGAAAAGTGATGGCGGCTATAACTATGCGACTACAGATTTAGCTGCTATGCGTTATCGCGTAGAAAAAGACCATGCGGATAAAATCATCATTGTCACTGATATGGGACAATCCTTACATTTCCAACTTCTAGAAGCTACGGCATTAGCTGCTGGGTACCTTCGCGATAAAGAAACCTTTTCTCATGTAGGTTTTGGTCTTGTCCTTGATTCTGAAGGGAAAAAATTTAAAACACGTTCTGGAGAGAATATCAAGCTCAAGGAATTATTAAATACAGCTGTAGATCAAGCCGTAGCCACCCTAAAAGAACACCGCCCGGAAATGTCCGAGGAAGAAATCTCTCAACGTGCGCCTATTCTTGGTATCAATGCTATCAAATATGCAGATCTTTCCTCACACCGTGTGAGTGATTATGTCTTCTCCTTTGAGAAGATGCTCCGTTTTGAAGGAAATACTGCGATGTTTCTTCTTTATGCTTACGTACGTATTCAAGGGATAAAACGACGATTAAACATTGAAAAATTAAACTTAGAAGCCGTGGTAAACATCCAAGAGCCTGCTGAAGAGGCTTTAGCTTTAGCCCTATTGCGCTTTCCAGAAGCTATTGATGTAACTCTTAAAGAACTTTGTCCGCATTTCCTAACAGATTATCTTTATATGCTCACGAACAAGTTCAATGCCTTTTTCAGGGATTGTCACATCGAGGGATCTCCTTATCAACAAGAGCGCCTATATCTTTGTGCTCTTGTTGAAAAGACCTTAGCTACAGGAATGCATTTACTAGGATTACAAACTCTAGACAGGTTGTAAGATTAGGGAGCTACAGGATCTAAATGTAATAAATGGATCCTTGCTCCTAAAGAGTTTAACTTCTCTACCCAATTATAATATCCTCGATCTAACAATTGGGTATTTTCTATTAAGGAGGGTCCCCCTTCGGCAATAAGAGCGGCCATAATATAGGCAAACCCTGCCCGCAAATCAGGAATAACCAGGTGTGAAGCTTTTAGAGGAGTCACTCCATGAATAACAGCGCTATGAGGAAAATTCCCTGTGGCATAGCGACAAGCCTTTGAGCTTAAACACTGATAGAATAGCTCGCAATTTGCTCCCATTTGCTGCAAACCACGTAAATACCCTAGACGATTCTCATGTACTGTTTCATGAATTACTGAAGATCCCTCAGCTTGAGAGAGAAGGACAGAAAAAGGTTGTTGCCAATCCGTAAGAAATCCGGGATGAACGTCTGTTTCTAAAACAACTCCCCCTCTTAACGGCTCATTATAAAAAAACTCGATTCCTGATTCTGTAACTGAAAATCCCCCACCTATAGAGCGCAAGGTTTTAAGAAAGGGAATCATCAAATCTTGTTCGGCATTTTCTACAAAAACGCGTCCTCCGGTAAGGACTGCAGCCATACCAAATGATGCGGCTTCTATCTTATCAGGAATCACCCAGTGATCTACTTCATAGAAATCATCGCAACCGAAAATTTCTATAGTCCTATCATTGTCTGTGGTGATCTCCACGCCAGCTTTTTGTAAAAACAGTATAAGATCAAGGATTTCGACTTCTAAAGCGGCATTTTTAATAATCGTTCTACCTTGAGCGCGTACAGAGGCCAATATCAAATTCTCAGTAGCGCCTACAGAAGGATAAGGGAGGGTGATATAAGCCCCTACAAGACCTTTAGAAGCAGAAGCTTGATATCCATGTCCATCATAAGAAACTTTCGCACCAAGCTGCTCTAACCCCTCAAAATGAAAGTTCAGAGTTCTTTCTCCTATAGCATCCCCCCCAACACAGGGAACAACAACACCTTCGGGACAACGTGCAAGCAGGGCTCCCAATAATAAAATGGGGATGCGATTTACCCGAGAAAACTGCGTAGATACCTCAGACACACGAATCTCAGGAGTGTGAATTTCTATAACTTCCGCCTGTTTATCCCAATGTACTATAGAACCTAAAGACTGACATAGCTCAACAGTTAAACGTACATCTCCAATATCCGGTACATTGCGTAAAACACATTTGCGATCCGACAATAACGAGGCGACAAGCAGCTTAGTTGTAGAGTTTTTCGCTCCGGATACTCGTACCGAACCCTGTAGCACACAACCACCAAAGACTTCTACCGCCGCCATTCTTTCCCCTCACTGTCAGTTTCTCTTCATCTTAAAGAAACGTTAACTCTCCTTAGCGTTATTTTCCACGCAAACTTTTCATTTTTTTAAACAAAGGTCTTTTAACCACAGCAATTAAAAACTTTTAAAAACAAAAACATAAAACACTAATCAAATAAAAATCGAGATATTAATAAATAATTTGTTTTACAATCTAATTAAATTAAAAGTGTTTTTATTTAGTTGTTAAATCATGACTTTTCCAATTAATAATCCAGTTACAACGAATGTCACAACAACGACTTCCACAACTCCTGTAGTAACAACATCTACATCTTTTGGCGGACACGTTGTATCTACCACAGGGACTGGGAATGTAGAAACAACTGCGCAAACTGTGAGCACAGCAGCAGATCAGGCTGTATCCCAGGCAGAAGCAGATCCAGGAGCAGTGATCTTTACAACTGAAAGAAACGTCTCTTCAACAACCCCATCTACGGGAGGAGCTGCTGCAACAGCAACAGCTGCCAATCTAGTGGGATCTCGTATTCTAGGAATAGGAAGAGGAAGAACAGAAAGTACATCGAGCAGTGATAGTAGCATTTCTGACACATCAAGCTCTTCATCATTACAAGGAGCCGGCGGGGCTACAGGAGGAACTCAAGAAGCCTCTTCTGACGTAGATTTAGGAGACCTTGCCGGTCTTCGTGGTTCAGAAGCTACTGAAGGCGCTGCACGACCCGATGGTCCCGGCGGTCTGCCAAGCATGGCTCTGCCTAAATACGATCCGACAAATAAAGCTTCCATTATCAAATTCTTGTCCACTCCCTCTGTACAAGCCAAGTTACAGACCAAGGCGGGTCATATTGTGTTTATGGATGAGGCTAGAGGAAGTTTTATTTTCGTAAGAAATGGCGATTGGAACACAGCAGAGTCCATAGCTGTAACTAATGGGAAAACCAAAGAACCCATTACAGATATTAAAGATTTAGAAATGTGTATTGCAAAGTTCTGCGTAGGTTTCGAATCTATGCACGCGGATTGGGAAAATAACATTCAACCACGTATCGCAGGACAAACAGGAGAACAAGGAACTTACAATCACCTGCTTATGAGCATGAAGTTTAAAACGACTGTGCTCTATGGTCCGTGGAATTCTAAAGAATCTAGTGGAAATTATACGCCCTCCGTATGGCGTCGAGGAACCAAATGTGACTCTGGACCTATATGGGGCGACGTTGGAGGTTTGAAAGGAATCAACTGGAACAATTTCCAAAAACCGGAAGAAAGTACGGCCTTCTCAAGAGAAACGGCATCTGCTACACAACCTCAGACTGGTCCATACACTCCACCTGTGATCAATGTTAACCTTGGAGGCATCAGTACCAATGTAAATGTTACTGGGGGAACAACAACTACTACTGTTAGCTCAACATCTTCGCAGCCTACAGACACTTCTGGTGGCAGGGTTTCTCATGATCAGAGTACGGATACTTCAGAATTCGATGAAGTGGGTACTCCTGGTGAAGACCAGCAAGAAGTATACGACTTTGATGAGGTAGACTCTCTAAGCACCACAAGCCTCAAACACGAAGACGAATTATTCTTCGAAAGTGAAGGTGAGGGTGAGCCTAGCTTAGACCCCCTACCTCCTGGGCCACCAGCCGCACCTCAAGAAGCACCTCCACCTCCAGCCGCACCTCCAGCAGCTGCTCAAGGTGGTGTCAATATTTCAGGAATGCCCGTAGATACTTTAAAAGATATACTAGCCAATGCCCGTCAGCATTTAGATACCGTCTATGATCAAAATGGAGCACACCACGAAGGCAACCAGGACTTGGGTACTGTAATCAGAACTTCTGAAAACGGAACATACCAACCCACAATATTATTGAATAAACACCAGGCTGATGGTGGAACTAGTGTTCAAGGAGGAGGAGGCCTAGACAATGATGAAGGAAGTGAATTAGGAAATATCTTAAGTCATGTCCGACAACACTTAGACGTTGTCTATCCTGCAGGAGGCGGTGGAGAGGCTATCTCTGCAAATCAGAATCTTGGTGACGTCATCAGGGATGTTCAATCAGGAAACACTCCAAAACCTACACAACCCGAGGGAGTATTTACAGCCAGACGCGTGGATATCGGTGGTGATGAAGACACCACAACACAGGGAGCTCAAGGAGGCGAAGGGACATTCTTTGCACAACGTGTAAATCTCGATGAGAATGGGAATATCGTTGGCAACTCAAGAACCGAACCTGGATCACGAGCGAGTCGTTTAATGGGAGCGTCATCTGGCGAAGGCCCTGGAGAATTAGAGCATTTATTACAAAAATTAAGAGCTCACCTAGACAATTCGTTCGATCAACAAGGGAATCTAATCACTCCTCAGAATACCAATGTAGGACGGCTTATCAAAGCTTTCCAAGAACGTACAGGTTCAGGAGGTATCGTTGGTCCTGCCCCTATGCAGGCTACCGTAATAGCTTCAAGCCCTACCATACAACAATTGCCCTCCACAGAGACTCTTCAACAACCACAGACAGCAGAAACAATCTCTTCTAACGCTGCTCCAGATCTTTATGCAGCTGCCGGAAATGTTGCGGACAGTTTATCTAATCTATTACAGGCTGCTACCCCTCCCGTGGGACAAACAGTAACCTCTCCTGCTATTACGCAAGGGACAGCAACATCTATGCCCGTTGCAGGGTCTAGACAAACAGCAACGACCCTAACAGGAGAATCTCCGTCAGGAATTCCCCAAGCGGCAGCAAATGTTACACAAACATTAAGCAATGTTACCCAAAAACTTCTGTTATTTGAGAAAGGTAGAAGATTACAAGAAGCTCTTAACAGTGCGGATACTCCTACCCAAGGGCAGAAGCTATTCGATGCAGCAAAACAAACAACAGCACAGCTATCAAAAATGATCTACCGAGCTACTGGAGCCCCGCCGCCGCCTCAACGGAGTTCCTCTCTTCCTAAATAAAACCTTCTAAGGCTTTTTTATTATTATAAAAAAGCCTTAGGCCATGTTGTGATAAACCTCATCGACATCGTCAATCTTCTCCAACCACTCAATCAAAGCAAGGTTTGCCTCGCCGTCTTTTTCGTCACAATCTACGACGCGTAAAGGAACATAAATCAGTTTTTCCTCAGTACAAGTCACTCCCAAGGCAACTAACTGTTCCTTCACGGAAGAAAGATCTACAGGGTCGCATAAAACAACGAAATGCTCTTCGTCATCATTATCGAGATCCTCGGCTCCTACTTCGATAACGTGAGATAGCAATGCCGCTTCATCTATAGAGTTCTTAGGAACATAGCAAGCTCCTTTGCGAGAAAAATTATAAAGAACGCTTCCGGGTTCAACAAGAGAACCTCCACGTTTGTTAACAGCTATGCGCATATCGGAAGCAGTACGATTTTTATTATCTGTCATGGCTTCGACAATAATCCCCACTCCCCCATAACCATAAAGCTCATAAGTCACATCTTCGAAATTTTTCTGATCTGCTGAAGAAGCTTTCTTGAGGTTTCTTTCAATATTTTCACTAGGGATATTTTGATCTTTCGCCTTTTGTATAATCACTCGCAAACGCGCGTTTGTTTTGGGATCAGGACCTCCCATTTTCACAGCAGATATGAGTTCTTTTATCGTTCGGGAAAAGATTTTTCCCCTTTTATGATCTGCTCGTTCTTTCCGATATTTTGTATTTGCCCACTTACTATGTCCTGCCATGTCTCTTACCTAACCTTGATTTATATCCTTGCAACAAAACGTAAATGTTAGCCTTTTCCCACGCTACAGCACTTTCGTATAAAGGGAAACGCCTCTCGCACTCCTTAAATTTCTTCCCGTGAAAAATTGTTCTTCCCGAGGGAGAATATTCACGAGGAACCACGCTATGGACCATTTCATGATAAATAAGATATTCCATAAAAAATAACGGAATATCTTCACGATCTAAAGATCGGTGTATGCGTATTGCCTGTTCTTCTTCATGATAGGACCCTAGGACAACCCTACAGGCTTTCCCCGATCGTTCTCGACCAAACCATCCGATCTTCAGATTCAAAGAACCTTCAAATAGCCTTAAGTTTAAGTCTTGGTATATCTTTTCTAAGTCGTATACTTTCCCAGGAGTATAATCGATAAGAAGAGCGGATCTTCTTGGGAGAGTGCTATATCTCTCCGTTAGCTGCGTAGACGTAGCTTTAGAGACAAGAAGCGACCTAGAAAATTTTTTAAGGATTTTGCGAATTTTCTGAAATGACATAGCACTCAAGGAATACAAATAGGTTCTAGAAAAATTACCTAAAGGTCTTTTTCCATAGTAATCTTAGCAAGATACCCTATCTCATCTTTATAAAAACGCCTTTGTCTCCCTACTTCAATAAATCCAAAACGCTTGTACAACTCTATAGCAGGATTTTCTTCGTATACCTCTAAATAAAGAATCTCCAAATGAAAACGACTTTTGGCCAAGTGGCAAAGGTTATTTAACAATGCCGTTCCAATACCTTTATTTCGATAAGGCTCACCAACGATAATAGAAATTAAAGAATGATGCGATACCTTAATATAGGGGTTTAAAATCAGAGTTGCCACACCAGCAACTTCTCCTTCATATACAGCTGTTAAACTACTGTGATAACGGTAAAAGCCTACCCAAAAATTTACACTGTCACGAATTTCCGCTTCGGTCTTTAATGGGAATCCTCGAAGTATCTTAGGATCGTTCAACCACTTCTGCATATACACACCATCACTGGGTAGTGTGTAACGTATTTCCAATCCTGGGACTCCTGTATCTCTACTCTCTGTCATGAGACCTCTCCATACTCTGCTAAATACGCCTTGACGAAATCATCTAGTAATTCTCCGTCCATCATAGCCTGAACATTGCCAGTCTCATATCCTGTACGCACATCCTTGACTAAGGTATAAGGCTGAAAAACATAATTACGAATTTGTGAACCCCAAGCAATTTCTTTTTTATTTTTCCTTTCAAGAAGCTGCTTTTCTAACCGTTCTTGAAGAATCTGTTGATACATTCTTGCTCGCAACATCTTCATACAACTTTCACGATTCTGCAGCTGACTACGTTCATTTTGACAGGACACTGTGATTCCGGTGGGAATATGCGTAATTCTCACTGCAGAATCGGTTACATTGACATGTTGTCCACCAGCTCCTGATGAACGAAACGTATCTATCCGCAAATCATTGGGCTGGATATCTATCTCTATCTCATCGTCAATCTCAGGATACACGTCCACAGAAGCAAAGCTCGTATGACGTTTCGCGTTGCTATTGAATGGAGAGATGCGCACAAGCCTATGGACTCCCCGCTCTGCCTTAGCATAGCCGTAAGCATAGTCCCCGGAAAACTTCACTGTAACATGTTTAATCCCAGCAACGTCACCGTCTTGCCGATCTATAACCTCTACTTTCCATCGGTGTTCGGACGCCCAGCGACAATACATCCTGAAAAGCATTTCTACCCAATCGCAAGATTCTGTGCCTCCAGCACCAGCATTAATCGTTAGAAAACAGGAATTTTTATCTACTTCTCCAGAAAGCAGACGTTGAATTTCCCACTCGGAAAGAATGTTCTCACAAATAGAAAATTCCTTTTCTAAATCTTCACGAAATTCGGGGTCTGAAGAAGCTTCACTATCATTTAAAAAAAAGGTCAGGTTATCGACCTTACTTTTAAAGTTTTGATAATCAGAAACTTGTCGTTTTAATGATGCGATGCGTTCGGAAATTTTTCCTGCATTGGCAACGTCTTGCCAGAAGTCCTCTTGCGAGGCCTGTTCTTCTAAGGTTGCTAACTCTTGTTGCTTACCTTCAAGGTCAAAGAGACCTCCCGGCTAAAGCCAAGCCTGTAATCAGGCTCTCTAACCGTTTGTCTAAATTTTCGTGCATACGCCTCTCTTAAAAAGACTTAATATTAGAATTCTAGAAAAGCAAAACCAATAAAGTCAACGAGTCCGATTTTGCTTAATCCCTCTGGGGATCTCTATCATGTTTCTTCTCCGAGCTCTTCTCGAGACTGCCCCTAAAACCTTAACAAAGAGTTATTGAGGAGCGAATTCTGTTTTTTTGTTTTGACGAGAAACCTTCTCGAAAGATAAAAAAGTTGCGATGAAGAGCTTGTGTCTCTTCGTACCACCTTTACTAGGAGTAACCGAATGAGTCAAAAAAACAAAAACTCTGCTTTTATGAACCCCGTCAATGTTTCTGCTGATTTAGAAGCTATCGTTGGCAAAGGGCCCATGCCCCGCACCGAAATTGTAAAAAAAGTATGGGAACATATAAAAAAACATAATCTACAAGACCCTAAGAATAAAAGAAATATTCTCCCTGACGATGCCCTAGCTAAAGTCTTTGGTTCCAAGAACCCTATCGATATGTTTCAAATGACAAAAGCTCTCTCCTCCCATATCGTAAAATAAAATTAAGAGTTGGCTCTTTTTCAAGATCCTCGTCCTCAAGGGCGAGGAGAAAATGTATTTATAGTGTTTTTGTGGTTATTGCTTCTCTATCTTTAGCTACTGCAGTTCCTCTTGTCGCCTTTTCGTGGGCAAACTTTATAGAGCCGAACTGGGTGCGAACATCTTTATTAACATGGAAGCTGCCTAAGAAGTATGCGCATCTTCATGGATTACGCATAGCCCAAATCTCTGACCTACACTTTCACAAGGGTGTTCCCAAGAAATTTCTTAAAAAAGTTTCTTCAAAAATCTCAAAGTTTTCTCCTGATATCCTTTTATTTTCCGGTGATTTTCTTTGCCGAGCACAAATAGAGAACCGTTCTCAATTGGAAGTTTTTTTAAATACTTTACATGCTCCTTTAGGGACATTTGCCATTCTCGGAAATCACGACTACCAATCATATATTTCTCGCAATATCCAAGGGAAAATCAGTGTGATTTCCATGAAAAGCAGCCAACCATTAAAACGAGCGTTTGTTTCCATCACTCAAGGACTATTTGGCCCTAGGCATTATGAATATGATGAAAATCTTGAAAAACAAGAACCCAATAAAGAACTTTTACAAATATTAAGAAACACACCAGTTCGCCTGCTGCATAACGAAAGTCATCAAATCCCTGATATGTTAAATATTGTGGGTTTAGGTGATCTTTTCGCTAAACAATTTGATCCTGAAAAAGCGTTTATTAACTATAATCCTTCCTTGCCAGGCATTATTCTTTCTCACAATCCAGATACTGTGCATCAGCTAGAGGATTACCCAGGGGATATGGTATTTTCTGGTCATACGCATGGCCCACAAATTTCTATTCCTTGGCCAAAGTTTGCCAATAAAATTATGAATAAAATTTCTGGCTTAGAAAACCCGGAACTAGCGCGGGGTCATTTCTTCTTTTCTGGTGGGAAAAGACAATTGTATGTGAATCGTGGGCTGGGGGGATTGAAAAGATTGCGTTTTTGTTCTCCCCCAGAAATTTGTTGTGTTCGGTGTGTATATGAATCCTAAATGTTCTTTGATCTTGCTTAGTGGGGGAAAAGGAGAGCGCTTCGGAGCAAATCAACCTAAACAATACTTACCTTTTCAAGGTCAGCCTCTTATCTTACATGCTTTAAACTCAGCTCTGCTCATTCCTGAAATCAATGAAATCATTGTAGTGTGTGATGCTAGCTATGAGCATATTTTTGAAGGTTATTCTGTAAAATTTGCTCCAGCTGGAATGCGTCGTCAGGATTCTGTTTTTTCGGGATTACACCACGTTACCAATCCTTGGGTCTTAGTACACGACGGTGTACGACCTTTTATCTATCCTGATGAAGTTTCTGAACTTATTGTTATTGCACAACAAACAGGGGCAGCAACACTCGTATCTAATGTCCCCTACACTATAAAACAACGCAATCCCGTAAAAACACTAGATCGCGATTCTTTATCTATTGTTCATACACCTCAATGCATCAAGACAGAGATCCTTTTGGAAGGTCTTGAGCTAGCCGATAGAGAACAGATCACTCTTGTTGATGATACCCAAGCAGCGGAGCTTCTAGGCATTCCTGTATCTTTAGTATCTAATAAACATCCACAAATAAAAATTACTTATCCTGAAGATTTAACCATCGCTCATGCTCTGCTATGAAACGAGTTGTTTTACTCTTAGCTTATCAGGGGACTGCCTATGCCGGTTGGCAAAGACAACCTAACGACCTCTCCATTCAAGAAGTTATAGAAAGCGCCTTAGCAAGAGTTTTAGGGAAGCCTATTGTTGTTTCCTCTTCAGGCCGTACCGACTCTGGAGTTCATGCTTATGGTCAGGTAGCGCATTTTTCACAACCCGACCATCCGTTATTTTCTCAACCTCAGAGCATAAAAAAAATGCTCAATGCCATTTTACCTAAGGATATTGTTATCCGCGATGTTGTGCTTAGCGATGTAAACTTCCACGCTCGCTTCTCAGCTATTGCTAAGGAATACCGTTACTCGCTAACAAGGTCTCCTAAACCTCTTCCTTGGCAACGGTATTTTGCCTATTACCCACGACACTCTATAAAAATAGACCTTATGCAAAAAGGGGCAAAGTATCTATTAGGCACACATGATTTTGCCTCTTTTGCCAATCATGGACGTGATTATACCTCGACAGAGAGAACTTTATTCAAATTAGACATTATAGATAATGAGGAAATAGTCACCATCATATGCAAAGGCAACGGGTTTTTGTATAAAATGGTAAGAAATATCGTAGGATCTCTTTTAGACATTAGCAAAGAGAAATACCCTCCTGAATATATCCAAGAAATCCTAGCACAGAAAAGTCGCAGGAAGGGACCGCCAGCGGCTCCTAGCCACGCGTTGTCTTTGCACCACGTATGTTATCCTAAACCCTACAACTGGTTTTGTACTCCAGAGTGCGACATTAACTCTTTAAAAGAAGAAAAATAGTGAAAGTCTTTTTCATAAAAATCTTCATGGCTATTGTGAGACAATGGCAAAGTCGAATTTACAGCAACTAACGTTGCGGGAATTCCTGAAAGAGCGCGCAAACCTTTTACACTATCTTCAAAACCAATAACCTTCTCTCCTTCTTGAACAAAAGCTTGGTAAGCGTATTGATAACTATCAGAATAGGGTTTGGGACGTGCATAATCTTCACGGGTCACCCAAAATTGAAACAGATTCAAAACAGGAATAGTCTTACGAAAATGTTGGGTAAGCTCTTCTGAAGAATTTGTCACCACACCTAAGGTTTTATTTTCAGCAAGTATCAACCCAAGGAAATCTTCAACACCAGGAAGCAGAGAGGGAACCTCGGTCTGTATTAACTTTTTATAGATGCGTTCGCGATCATGAAAACATTGTGGGAAGAAGGACTCCGTATTAGGATAAAGATTCAAAAATTTCTGTTTAAAAACCTCTCTACCCAACATGGAAAATAAATAATAGGTGGAGAAGTCCATAGTTACATCTAAGGAATTCTCCCTACACGCTTCTAAAAATGCCCGATAGTATAGGGGTTCGGTATCAAGAACCAAACCGTCTAAATCAAAAAAGAAAACCTGATAATCATTGATATTCATAGTTATCCTAACTGCCGCCCTGTAAGCTTTTTCACTAATTGAATATAGTACATCTAAAACATAGTTAAATAAGTTTAGAAGTTGTGCTACATTTCCCTTAAAAAACATTATGAGAGATTCTAATCCGTGCTTAGGATTCTTATTAAGATAAGTTTTGGATTATTTTTAGTCCCTCTGCTTTGCGCTTGTTCAACAACAGCAGAACCTAGCAGACATATACGCGCAGGAAGAATCACCTCGCAACAAGGACATTCTGTCATTATTTACCCAGAAATAAAAGAGATCCCACCGCCTGTTTATCCCTGGCCAACACCTAAGAATTCGGTAATCACCGCATATTCTTTTCATTGCCGAGGATCCTTAATGTCTAGGGAAACAGAAATGGGAACTCTGTATGATTGTGACGGATTAAACCACAGCTTGTGTAAACATTTTTCCATACACCCAAGAATCATCGATATCACACGCTTATTGCATAATCTTTGCCCTCTTTCTATAGTTGAAGGATTTTGTTGTCATAAGCACTTTCGTTTTCTAAAAGCCTCTGGACAATTACTATCAACAAAGCATCTCTCTGGAGATGCGGCTATTTTATTTACTGAGGAAGAACCCTCTATACAAATTCTTTGCTCAAGATTAAGTTCTCTTTATAAAAAGAAATCCGCCTACCCATGTTCCACGGTCTTCATTATGGGAGAAACGACTCTGCGCAACGAAGAATTCCTCCTTACCCTAGTAAAAAAGGATGGGGGAACCTACTTATCTATAGAAATGTTGTATGACATAGAGAAAGCTCAGCCTATAGTTGTTCCTCTATCTTCCCTATCTTAAAAGATTTCCCTTGCGCATATTAGAAAAGAACACTTACAGTGTAGGTGCACTTTGTGCCGGCGTGGCGGAATGGTAGACGCGGTAGACTCAAAATCTACTCTTAGCAATAAGGTGTTGGTTCGAGTCCAATCGCCGGCATAAGTTTTCTTTACGAGCTTTTTTTCAGGTTGCCAATAAATTCGTTAGTAGTTTTTTTTAAGAAAAGCTACATGCCGAACCCGTTGCTTCCTATGAAAGAACAAGCTCTCTTACTTCTCCTTAAAAAAAAGAAAGGCTTTTTCTTAGCCATTCTTGATCTCACAGAAACAGAGCCTTCTCTAACTCCTGTAGAACTTGAAAAAGTATTACGGCAGAAAAAAACTCTCCTATCTTGTATAGACAAAGTTGATAACCAGATAAAAGAATTTCGGCATTGCTTTACTTCTGTACTGCCTCAAGATATTCAAGAAGAACTCTCAGAAATTCGAGAAATCATTACGAAAATTCTTGATACAGACAAACTCAACTATCTGCAAAGAAAAAAAGAGTTAGGGATTTATGAGAAGCAACGATTGTAAGTCATGTTCTTCGACTCAGGAACTAATAGAGATAAAATCTCGCATCACGCAATCGTATAAAGAAGCGGATACCATTCTTACAGCAATTCCCGACGGGATTATTCTGCTTTCAGAAATGGGCAATGTCCTTATTTGCAATTCACAAGCACGCGAAATCTTGGGCATTCCTGAAGGATTAGAAATGCTGCATAAGCCCTTCACAGATTTTTTCCCCGAAACCTTCTTTGGATTTTCTATAAATGAAGCTCTGAAATCTCTACCTTCTCCGAAAACACTGCGTTTAACCTTATCGAAAAACGACCAAGAGCGAGATGCAGAGATATTTGTCAGAAGAAACGCATTAAACGGGTACCTGTTCTTACTCATTCGAGATCGCTCGGAGTACAAACAGCTAGAAAACGCTATAGAACGTTACAAAAATATCGCCGAACTAGGGAAAATGACAGCTACTCTAGCTCATGAAATTCGCAATCCCCTAAGCGGAATTGCCGGATTTGCATCTCTATTAAAGGAAGAACTCCCCTCTTCACGTCATCAACGTATGCTATCCTCGATCATTGATGGAACACGCTCTCTCAATACACTAGTTTCATCCATGTTAGAGTACACGAAATCTCAACCGTTAAATTTAAAAGCTGTAGACTTGCAAGAATTTTTCTCATCACTAATTCCCCTATTATCGATTACATTCCCCTTTTGCAAATTTGAACGTGAAACCACAGCATCTATAGTACGGTCTATAGATCCTGATAGAATGAATAGTGTGGTGTGGAATCTTGTAAAAAATGCTGCAGAAGCGACAGAATCCCCTATGACACTAACGCTGCATACATCGGGAGATATCTCAGTAACCAATCCCGGACAACTGTCTCAAGACGTTTTTGACAAACTGTTCATCCCGTTTTTTACAACAAAAGCTCAGGGGAATGGCTTGGGCCTGGCAGAAGCTTTAAAAATTATGCGTTTGCATGGAGGTGACATTCGCGTAGACAATGCTAATGCGAAAGTCACCTTCACTTTAAAACTTCCCTAATCCTAAACTAGAGATTTAAATATCTTTTGGAGGTATCCATGAACCGGCTTGATACTTTTGGGTCCACCCTCCTGTATAAACCTGGGTGGTTGTCCTTACTACGCTCTCACAAATATCACTCATTTCTAAGATAGCCGGACCACTGAGGTTGCTTCTTGCAACCAAGAGCCCCTCAACTATTCTCTCCAACCTACCCCAGGTAATATTGCCTAAATTTGCAAAATTGCAATCTCCTAGAGGATTTGCTGATCCTGGAGTTGTTCCAGCACCGTGGCCGATACTTCCTAAAACTAAAGGAAGCTTTCCAGAGAAGTTAGATATTACTTTGAAGAATTTCTCTTCTTCCTCAGAGAGATTTTCTAACATTCCCCCGGTTCCTCTGTGCATTTTCTGCAACAGAAGCACTAGGAAATCAGACCAGCGGATATAATCATTAAAACACTCAAGCTGGGTCACATAACCGTAGCAGTTTGTCAACCACGCATTCAGCATGCCAGACGAAACGCGAAGGTCTGGGAACTCGTCTGCTAACGCATCAAATACTCCCCCAGGTCTTAACTGTCCTTGAGATGCTTGGATTAATTGTTCAGCTTTTTTAGACAAAGTCTCGATCTGCTCCAGAGAGAAAGATCCTAGCAAAGCCAAAAGCCATTCACGTAGGCAGCGCTGTTGGACAACCTCTTGTTTTTGAGTTTCAGTAGCATCTTCAGGGAGTTCCGCTTCTAAGAACACACCAGGACGCAATCTGTTACAAGATATGTCGGCTCCTATATATCCAAAGAACCTTGGAGCACAGAAAGCAAGCATTTCTGCGAACTCTAGATGCTGTATTGCACTTTTTTTCCTTTGCTTGATAGTTGAAGATAAAGATATCAATTGCGAAACCAGCATCTGCATCGCTCCCTCATTACCATGTCCAGCCATTTTCTGGGCATCTCGAAGTAAATTCTCTAACTGCAGTTTCTCTGCCTGCACCCGAGAGACCTCTTCTGTATGCTCTAAATGGCGATCTTGCAGAGTTTGTTGGAGTTGAGCCACTTGCGCTTCTAAATTCGCTTTTTCTTGAGCATAACGTGCTCGCAAATCCTGGATCTCTAGAAGCAGCTTCTCTTTTTCCTCTGTGCTTTGTTGTAGCAGACCTACATTCTTATGGTTTTGAACAGAAGCTTCTACAACACAAGAGTTAAGACGAAGTATTTCTTGTTCCTGTCTCTCAATCTCTCTTCTCAAGATATCCATAGAGCTTTTTAAATCAGTCTCGCCTACTAGAGAACTTTGTAGTTTGCCCATGTCCTCTTTATACATCTCGACTTCACGACGTAATCTCTCAATTTCTATCTTAAGCCGATCAACTTCTTCGTCTTTAGCTAAAATCTCTTCTTTGAGTTTATTGTAGCGCAATTGAGATTCTGTCAATTGTGAATGGGTAACCGAGCAAGCCTCAGAAAGATCTGCCTTCTCCTGAACCACAGCATTCAACTCACTTGTTATTGCACGAATTTCCCTTTGAAAAGCTTCTATTTGTGTAGTTGAATCAGTACCGCTTTCACTTTGTGAAACTAAATCTTTTAAATGATTATTTTCCTTTCGCAAATGCTGTTCTTCGCGACTACATTTATCAAGCTCAACTTGTAAAGCCTGGATTTTCGTAGTTAAAATCTGTTCTCTTTGTTCTAAAGCGGAAAGCTGCAGGTTTTGACGTTCTTTCTCCTGGTTCCACTGGGAAATACGTCTGTTCACAACAGCAGCCTCTTCAATAAGATTTCGGTATCTTACCAGCTGTTCTTGGAGTTGATCTATAGATAAGTCCCTAGAAGCTATAGTTTTATGGAATCCATCTATATCCTCTTGAGAATATATTCCGTTGGGATGATGATCCCGTAATCTGGCCACTTCTTCACTCAGGGCTTCGATTTCCGTAATGAGAGATAAAAGAGTTGCTTCTTTTTCACGCAAATTATTTGTTAGTTGATTTATGGTTCCTGCAGAACGTAGATATTTTTCCTTGTATTCGCGGTTAAACGTCACCTGTTCGGATGCAGATTCAAGAATGCCTTGAATTTCCTTCTCCACACTCATACGACTGCGCGTTAGGCTTTCTTCCCGTATAGACAAAGTAATTATCGTATTATAGGCTTGAGCAAGCTTAGCTAATAAAGTATTTTGCTCTTGCAACAGAGGCTGAAGAGTTGTGACCGAGTCCTCGTCTTGCAATCCTCTGCTTGTATCATCAGAAAGTTGATGTTCTATCCCCCGAATCCGTTGAGTAAGAGTATTTAAAACAGACTGCAGTCTTACAATATTTTCTTCTTGATTTGATTTTTCAATCCCGATACCAGAAAGTTCCTGAATCTGCAAATCTCTCTCCTGATACAGAGCAAGCACTCGCTCATCCCGATGCACCCCTCCAAGAGCTCCTGTCAGGTGCTGATTGTAACAACGATATAAAAGCTCAAGCTCCTCACTAATATGTTCCTGCATTTCACGAAATTCTGATAAATCAGACAACGCCTCATGTCGATTTTCTGTATCAGAACTTAAAAGACGGTATAAATGAACTTCCTTCTTACGTAAATCCCTATCGAATGTCGCTAAAAGCTTCTCTCGTTCTTGAATTATTAATCGTGGGTCGCCATTAGGATCAAAACCTTGTTCTGCTAAACCACGCGCATCCGTACTTGCTAGTAAACAGTGAAGTTGGGTTTGCAAATCTTGGATATTAACCTGTTGTATAGGCACTTTTTTACTAGGCCGTGTCGAACAGTATAGTAACGCACTCGTTACTAGTAAAACGCTACCAAGAGCGATAAAGGCTACACCAAGGAGAGCGGGAGTTCCGGGAAGCAAAGTCAAAACTAAAATCCCAGCACAAATAGCAAGCAGAGATAAACACAATAGTCCTACACAGGAGGCTAATTGACATTTTTCCTTCCACGAGGAAGAAATTTCGCCCCTCTCTAAGGGAGTTAAATCCGAAAATAGAGACAAACGAGAACGTACAGTTTCTGGATTCGATGAAGAAACCACAGCATTTGATGTTGAAGATGCAGCCATGCTATAAAGGCCCTAAAATAAAATTAAATCGAAAGATTTTACAACCTTAAGCGACTATAAATCAAACAAAAACACCAAATTCCGAAAGAATTGAAAGAAAATTAAGACTAATTAAATCCTATTTACACAGATTAATAACATTTAGTAATAAGAAATCTTAACTTAAAAAACTAATTACAGCCCAATGACCATAGAAAAAGTTCTGATCGTGGACGATGAGCCCCTACTTAGAGATTTTCTTTCTGAACTTCTTTTGTCTCGAGGATTCTCTCCGTTTACGGCCGACAATGTTAAGATAGGCTGCCACAAGATCAAGACTGAAAAATACGATCTGATTATCTCGGATATGAACATGCCTGATGGAACTGGGATCGACATTATCAAAGCAGCTAGGGAACACTCTCCTCTGACTCCGGTCCTAGTGATCACCGCCTACGGGACCATAGAGAATGCCGTAAAAGCAATGTATCACGGAGCTTTTAACTATCTGACTAAACCCTTCTCCTCAGAAGCTCTTTTTGCCTTCATTGCCAAAGCCGAAGAACTACAAAATTTGGTCAATGAGAACCTTTTACTAAAATCGCAAATTTCTTCAGAATCCCACCCTCTAATCGCAGAAAGCCCCGCAATGAAGGATTTACTGTCTAAAGCAAGAAAAGCTGCTGACAGCGCGGCAAACATCTTTATTCATGGAGAATCTGGGTGCGGGAAAGAAGTTCTTTCCTTTTTCATTCATAGGAATTCCCCCAGGGCTTCCCAGCCTTACATCAAGGTAAACTGCGCTGCCATCCCGGAAACCCTATTGGAGTCTGAGTTTTTCGGTCATGAAAAAGGAGCCTTTACAGGAGCAACAGCGAAAAAAGCCGGGCGTTTTGAACTTGCTCACACGGGGACTCTTTTACTAGATGAAATTACCGAGGTTCCTATACACCTTCAAGCCAAGCTACTCAGAGCAATTCAAGAGAAAGAGTTCGAACATCTAGGAGGCACTAAAACTCTGTCGGTAGATGTACGCATTCTGGCCACATCAAACCGCGATCTCAAAGAAGCTGTGAGTCAGAAAATCTTCCGTCAAGATTTATTCTACCGTCTTAATGTTATCCCTCTCTATCTTCCTCCTTTAAGAGAGAGGAAGGAAGATATTCTTCCCCTCTCTCAATACTTCTTAGAAAAGTTTTGTAGATTAAACAACAGGCCGATAAAAACACTTTCGGCAAGTGCCAAAGCCGCGCTGCTGGATTACTCCTGGCCGGGGAACATCCGCGAGCTCTCAAACGTATTAGAGAGGGTAGTGATCTTAGAAAGCCCCACACATCTTACAGACACCATGCTTGCCCTATGCTAAGTATGGATAAACTCAATACCAGGGAGTTTTTCTTGAGTTTCAGAAAATCTTCTGCTAAGCTATCCATCCTCCAAGGTCTCCAATCTCGCGGGAGAAGGATGTCCTAGGCACCGATAGCTCAATCGGATAGAGTACCTGGCTTCGGACCAGGTGGTTAGAGGTTCGAGCCCTCTTCGGTGCGTTAAAAACTTTTTAGAATAAAGATCTTCCCTCCTATAATAACGAATAGGAGAATCTCTTTTTCTTTTTCTGATTTTTTCATCTCCATATGTTGTACAAATCTTTCTACCATAAGGAGACGGCATGCACAGCCCACAACGTCGATCGTCTAAACAGAAAAAAATTCCAAGTCCTAAAGTCCCTAACCTAGAAATCACGGGGAAATCCTTTCATATTTCCCAACCGCTACGCCAGTTGATCATGGAAAAGAATGCTCAACTATCTGCAGTAGACTCTACACACGTAGTGTTGACATCGCACAAAGATAAGCGGGAGGGGACTGAGGTACATCTTACCGCTACGAAGGGGAAAGAGATATTTCAAGCGAAAACTCATCACACCAATGCCTATAGCGCGGTAATTTCAGCCTTTAAAAAAATCCGCACATTAGCAAACAAGCATCAGAAAATCCGCCAGGACAAGAAGAAACATGATCTGGGACTATCTAAAAAAGAAGAACATATCATTGAACTTCAAGAGTCTTCCCATCTTTATGACGATCTGCTACCTATAGAAACTATGGATGCTTGGGACTCTCTAAAACAATACGGTTTTATCCCTGGATCTGCAAAAAAGTTGCTGTTTAAGAAAAAAATACCTCTTCCTGTTCTCTCCGAAGACGAAGCTATTAAGAAATTCGAAGCCTCTCGAGATAAAGTTCTAGTTTTCCTAAATGAAAAAGAGCATAAAATTCAGCTAATCCACAAACAAAACGACGACAATTATGTCCTCATCGAACCTATTATCTCCCCAGGATTCCACATCTTCTAGTGAGCAGACGCCTATAACAGATTCGTTTAAAGTCTTCGATCCGATACGGGATAAGATCTTGGCTTCCACACCGGAAGAAAAAGTACGCCAAGAACTTATCACGTTTCTGATTGAAGAGCTACTCTACCCCCCCTCTTTGATTATTGTGGAAAAAGGGCTCAAAACCCTATTTCCTCTTCTTACACGCAAGAATATTCGTCCTCCCCGACGGCGTACCGATCTCCTAGTGATCACCCCAACAACATACACGAATTTAGAAGGAAAAACGTATAACTTAGGCAATCCCAAACCTCTTCTGCTCATTGAATGCAAAGCACGGGTGATTAACCAACAAACCTTCAATCAATTACTAAGTTATAATTATATTATTGGGGCACCGTGTCTTTCCGTTGTGTGTTATCAAAAACAACAAACAGGATTCCTAAATCCAAAAACGCAAACCCTAGATTTTTACCCGGGATTGCCCAGTTACTCCCAGCTCCTCTCCTATTACCTAACTCTCAACTCCGCACAACCTGTAAACTAAACACATGCACACCCTAACCCCTGCAATTGCATTAAAAAATCTTCCTCTGGGGAAAAACCACTGTGTAACTACAATATTTTCTCCCTTAGGTCTGCTTTCATTTTTCGCCAAGCATGGCCAAACCCTACACTGTGATTTTCGAGAAGCCCTTATCCCCTTATCTCTGGGAATTTACAGTCTAGACTACTCTCCCCCTAAAATGCGCAAGCTGATCTCCGCTGAAGTAAACAATCCCTTTTCAGAAATAAAATCGTCATTCCCTCTACTTCAAGCTGCAGGGAAAATGGGACAGAGTATTTTAGAATCGCAGTGGCAAGAAAAACCTTCTCAAAAACTGTTTTCTTTATTTTTAAACTTCCTCCACCGCCTACCCGAAAGTAAAAATCCCGAAATGTTTTCAGCGACTTTCTTACTCAAACTCTTACAATATGAAGGGATCCTTGATCTCTCCTCCACGTGCGCCACCTGTAAACAACATATCCCTACGCAACAGTGTTATCGTCATAAAGGAATGAAATTTTGCCTAGAACACGGGCCTGAATCCGCAGTGAGTATAGAAAACGAGGAAGAACAAATTCTCCAAGCACTTGTACATGCCAAGAGATTTCAAGATCTGCTACATTTATCGGATTTTCCCTTAGGATTTTCGGAAAAAATTATCCACATGTTTGAAAGCACTATCCATGAGGATAAGAAATTACTGCAAAGTGATGGTTCCACCAGAGCCACTGTGCACGTCAAAGACTAGGGTAATTGGCGCTATACCCACCAAAGAGTTGTGATATGTTTTCTTCCAAATACCACGACCTTGTTTTTCAAAATTTCCCTCTACAATAACCTTCCCTTTTGTGGAGACCTTGGTATGAACAATTACGCCCACATCTTTCGGGAAAGTTAACGTAAGGGGTGCAGATTCGTTACTCACGGAAATCGAAGTATTTTTCTCCCACTTCCCTCGGAAATCTAAATCCATTTTGCATGATGAACAAGCAATCACTAACGAAGTCAGCTCAGGATACCATCCTGTTAATTTTGCTCTTAAAAAGCCAAACGATCCGTTATAAACAATAGATTCTAATTTTGGGAAAACCCCAGACGCATCGAAATGCACACGCTTTTTACGCTGTGCGTGAATTTCCATAGTTTCCATATCAAGAAACTTTCCGGAAAAATTAAACCGGTCCACATGAAACTTTTCGTCCTCGGAAATATAATGCTCAGAAAACGTAGGGAAGTTTAATGAGATTAGAGGAGAAAAGATAAAAAGAAAAATAGAAAGAAACCGCAAGGTTTACACCCCAATCTTGCAACTATGCTCACTATGAAAATTCGAGATAAAGAAATCAAGAAGAAGAGGATCTATTCGCAACTTCCATTGCGAAAGAGGGGACTCGAACCCCTAAGGAAAGCTCCACTACCACCTCAAGATAGCGCGTATACCAATTCCGCCACTTCCGCAAGAAAACTAGCTTAGCGAGGAAATCCCCTTTACCTCAAGAAAAAAAATGTTTCCGACAGAGGAAAAATGAAGTACATTAGAGAGAGATTTAACAATAATTTTTAGGAATCATGCGTTGTACCGCTCATTGCACAGCTTCGTCGTATAATTTACACGTGCTCTTTCACTTACTTAAGACACGTTTCCCCACAGTGCTATCTAGGGAATATGTGCTAGTCTCTTCGGAAAATCCTGATGAATATGACAAGATTGCTGTGTTTTTCCCTTTTGGAGTTGCTGTTTTTTGGGGTTGGGAAGAATTTGAGGAAATCAAGGTTCTTCAATCTATTGTTACAGCTTCTCCGGAAATTCTTCCCCAACCAGAAATAGACTGTTACAATTTTCATTACGGAGAAAAACTTCAAATACGCAGAGACAGACTTATTCTCTCTGATTCTCAATTAAATACAAAATTAGCGATATCTTTTGGTCTCGCCCAATCAGTAAAGCTCACTATATTTGAAGCCACCATTTATAAAACTATTGAAGATTCCAAGCGTCTTCCTCAAGATCTGGCAACAAAAGGGAAAATCTCCATGCCAAGGAGGGCTATCGCAAAAAAAATTGGCAAATTATTTTTGGATAAAGCCTCTGTTAACCTCCATTCTGATATTCTTGATGAGCCAGACTTTTTCTGGGAACATCCGGAAACACAACCTATTTACATTGACGTACTCAACTGCCTGGATATTAACGCGAGAATCAATGTTCTCAATCACAGGTTAACAATCCTTGGAGATGTATTGGAAATCTTAAACGATCAGCTCAACCACCAGCACTCTTCATCCCTAGAATGGACTATTATCTGGCTTATTATGTTAGAAGTTTCTGTAGCCCTACTCAAAGACGTTTTCAATGTCATTTAAATCGCTTTTAAAAAACCTCCCTAAGTTCTTCTTCCTTGGGCTTATTCACATCTATAGATGGACTATTTCCCCTTTACTAGGAAGCCCTTGCAGATTTTTCCCGACATGCTCACAGTATGCTCTGCAAGCCTTAAAACATCACGGGTGCATTAAAGGACTGGGATTCACCATAAAAAGAATTGGGAAATGTGGCCCCTGGCATCCAGGTGGAGTTGATCTAGTTCCTATGACGACTTTGGAGGAATCTTTAGACATTTCCCCGGCAACAAACGATGATGACTCATGTGATTCACAAGCATAATTTCTTCAACTGTTACCCCAAAACGCCGCGCTATTAGCCATAAGGAATCTCCATCTTTTACAATATACTCCTCTTCAACAGCTTTTTGAGCATCAGAAGCAAGAGTTTCTATTGTATTCTCTTCACTAACAGAATAAGAACGTGGCGACGAACTAACTCGAGAAATAAAATTCTGACTATAAGGAGATTCTTTAGGAAGCAAGCTAATAAACGTCTTCAAAGCCTCATCAGTGAATTCATGAATAACCCAATCTTCATCGTGAACAAGTAACAATAAAGCTGCTAAAGGCTCTCCTAAACTCATATAAGTAGACAATACTTTTTGGCGTTGCCTATCAGAAATATTTGTAGCGCGGTTATGCTCGTTACATAAAGAAAAAAAGACCCCTTTCCCATTACATATGACCATTTTTGCTAACGACGCCACAGAGGATACCTGCTCATCAGCACCACAAAGTAATGTTCGCAAATAGAGAAATTCTGGCGTATGACAAAAGTGATAAAGACAATCTTCGTCAACAATCCCCTGTTCTAAATGTTTAGAAATAGAAACAAACAAACCTCGAGAGGTAAAAGGATAGCGCTCATAAGTTAAGTAGCGACGTATTAAACTATACTCCCTCTCGTCAACATTTGGGAGTAACCACGTTTTCCCACGACTACGCAATTGTGTAAATGTCAGAGGATGAGATAACGCCCCTCCCACATCCACATCATAAGTGTGAATAGCCACACTTAACGCCCATAATTTTAACGGATACCCATAAAGCAAATGATCCTCGTCTAATAAACGATATAACTCTTCAAGAGAAGCTTCTGATAACTGATCTAAAAAATCTTCGGGGATTCTCTGTACCCGGCAGCTCTTTGCTACCAAGGGGCCTGAAAACAAACGCAGTTTATAAATATCTTTTCTAAAGATTGTTGAGTAAAACAGAAGTAAAAAAACAATATTTAATACTGCACTTAAAATTAATGCCTGCCATAACCAACGTGTTGTTTTTTGCACAGCCATTAAATCTACCTTCTATAGCGGAGTTTCTCTCTGAACATTAAAATACTTGCCACTATACACCCCTCCCCGTAAAATCTGTCATAAAAACGTCTCATCTTTAATATCCATGCGAGTTTCTTTATCCTCATTACAAAGATTTTTTTCTTCACCCTTGCCTATAAAACAAATTATAGAAGCTTGCGATCGTATAGGGATTGAAACTGAGATAGAAACACTTCTTACCTGTTCTTTCTCCTCCATCGTCACAGCAAAGGTGTTAACAACCCTTCCCCATCCTAATGCGGATAAACTCGTAATCGCCACTCTCTTTGATGGACAAAAAGAATACCAGATAGTCTGTGGTGCTCCTAATTGCCGTCCTGGTATCATAGTTCCTCTAGCTCTTCCAGGAGCAAAACTTCATGATAGTGAGGGCAAAGCTTTCACAATAAAAAAATCCAAAATTCGTGGTGTAGAATCCCAAGGCATGTGCTGTGGCGCCGATGAATTAGGATTCCCGCATTTGCAAACTTCGGACCGAGGACTCTTTGAGTTTCCTTTAAACACCCCTTTGGGAGAAAGCGCCTGCACCATCCTTGCCGATACTTTGATTGAATGCTCCCTAACTCCTAATCTAGGTCACTGCGCCTCCCTTCTAGGCCTAGCCAGAGAAATTACCCATGTAACAAATGTGGAGCTTGTTCTTCCGAAAGAATTCTCACTTGCTCCTCTAGAAACTAATGCAGAAGAAAATCCTGAGCATGATCAAAATCTTTGCCCCATCTTTTGCTGTGTAAAAATTTCTGGAGTATCTTCAGAAACCTCTCCCCAAGAGCTACAAAACGCTCTCGGCGAACTTAAACAAAAATCTATAAATTCCATCGTAGACATCACCAACTACATCATGTTGTCTTTAGGCCAACCCTTACATGTCTATGATGCCCAATCTGTGGATTTCGATTCCCTAAGAGCTCAAAAATCACAGGAAAAACACACTGTAAAACTTTTAAATAACACAGAAGTCGTTATCTCTGAAGGAATACCTATCATTTGTGATAAAAACCATACAGTAGGTTTAGCGGGTGTTATGGGGAGTTTAGATTCTTCTTTCATCGAAACGACAACTGATATTGTCTTAGAAGCTGCGTATTTTTCTCCCCAAGCCATACGTGCTTCACAAACTCACATTCCTCTACATTCTGAGGCTGCGTACCGTTTCACAAGAGGTATCGATCCCAACAACGTTCTTCCTTCATTGTATGCAGCTATTCACTACGTTAAAAAGTTGTTCCCTAATGCTAAGATATCACCGATCCGTGTTTTGGGTGCCGCTCCTCAATCTCCATCTCTGACATTACGTACAGATATGATAAAAAGGCTCCTCGGGATCTCGTTAAGTGATTCTCAAGTCGAGGAAAAGCTTGTTTCTCTAGGATTTACTGTTACTCCTCAAGAAACCGGCAGTTTATTAGTACATGTCCCCTCCTATCGTCATGATATTCATGAAGAAGTAGATCTTGTTGAAGAAATTTACAGAACACAACCATGGAAAATAGAGAGTAGAAAAGCTCCAGCTGTTTACACTCCTATGTACTCTTTGAAACGAGAAGTGGTAGATTTCTTAGCCAACTCCGGGTTGCAGCAATTTTTCACCTGTGACCTTTTAGATGCAGAAACAGCGGCATTAAATAGGCAAGAAGCCGATTACATTTCGTTACAGGGATCCAAACAAGCTACTGTATTACGCGATTCTCTACTTCCTGGATTATTGAAAAGTACCGCAACGAATTTAAATAGACAAGCACCGTACGTACATGCTTTTGAGCTAGGGACTACGTACTCAAAGAAAGATTCCAAATATCAAGAAACACAGAGTTTAGGAATTATCCTATCTGGACAAGCTGAAGGCTTATCTTGGATATCTCATGAGCGTCCTTTATCGTTTTATTCTATAAAAGGCTGGCTGGAACGATTATTCCAGTATTTTCATATTTCTTCCCAGGCCTATACACTCCTTCCTAGCGATAATCTAAATTTCCATCCTTATCAACAAGCGGAGCTCTATCTTCACAAGAATATGTTAGGGAGATTTGGAACATTACATCCGCAATTGTGTAAGAAGGCTCAAATTAAACATTCTGTATTTTTTGCTGAGCTCTCTTTGGATGTTCTTTTGTTTATGCAAAAGAAAGCCATACACCTATATAAACCGTATCCTATTTATCCTTCTTCATTCAGGGATATTACACTTACAGTTCATGAATCTGTACCTGCGAATTCTTTACGCAAGAAACTTTTAAGTTTCCATTCTAAATGGCTTGAAAGTGTTTCCATTATCAGTATATATCAAAATAAGAACCCCGATACTCAGAATAAAAATGTTTCCCTACGCCTTGTGTTCCAAGACAAGGAAAGAACATTATCTAGTCAAGAAATAGAAGAAGAACATGAGCGTTTACTTGCTATGCTTAAAGAGCAAATAGACGATACAAAAGGAATGATCTATTCATGAAACAGCTGCTTTTTTGCATTTGCGCCCTCTCTTTCTCATGCTTTACCTATGGGTCTGTTCTAAAACAAGATTCCTCGGTTATGAAGGAAACCTTCCGAAATAACTACGGAATTATCGTATCGGGGAAAGATTGGGTAAAACGGGGTTGTGATGGAACAATCACTAAAGTTTTAAAGGATGGGTCTACCCTTTATGAAATTTACGTTCAGGGTCTTCTTCATGGCGAGATCACATTAACATTCCCCCATTCTACAACTCTATCCGTAATCAAAACTTACGATAGGGGAAGACTTGTTTCTTATAAAACATTCTTCTCTAATGGTCTACCCTCTAAAGAAGAGGTATTCCAAGAAGATGGATCTCTCACTGTTACCCGTTGGCCTGAAAGTAAAAACAATGATACAATTACCGATCCTTATTTTATTGAGACCACCTATCAGGGACGTGTAATTGAAGGGAGCTATTCTTCATTCAATGGGAAATACACATCAACCATTCGCAATGGAGAAGGTGTACGCTCAAACTTTTCTCCAAATAACGTTCTTCTTTCTGAAGAGGCCTTTAACGACGGTTTTATGGTAAAAAGAACGACATTCTACGCCACTCGAGACCCCGAAACCGTCACCCATTATGTTAATGGCCAACCTCATGGATTGCGGCTAACTTATCTCCCAGGGGGTATTCCTAACACTATTGAAGAATGGCGTTATGGATACCAAGACGGAACGACAACAGTATTTAAAAATGGTTGTAAGGCTGCAGAAATTCCTTTTATAAAAGGATGCAAGGAAGGATGTGAGTTACGCTACAATGAAGAAGAAGTTATTGCCGAAGAAGTATCTTGGAGAAATAACTCCCTCCATGGTATGAGAAAAATTTATGCCGCCGGAATTTATAAATGTGAGTGGTATCATCGCGGACGCCTGGTCTCAAAAACAAAGTTCGAGAGACTCAATAATGCTGGATAATATAGTTTGTTTTCATGTCCGAGAATCTTTACCTAGTTTCCGACGATTCTAAATTTTCCCTATCGCAAGCCTGTTCTCAAGGCTTGCAGATAGCTAAGTACCCGCCTCTCCAAGTCATAGTTCACTTCCAAAACAATACCGTCATAAAAACTCAGCTTTCTATAGCTCCTGTATTTTCCTGTTTATTTCTTGGTCCCGGCTCACATAAAGCTATGGAAGAAATTGTCCTACTATGTGCTAAGTATTCACAGAAAATTGCCATTCCGCAATCCTCTTATATCAATACATCCGTGTTGTCTGGACAGCAGGAAACAATTCTGAATAGCGTTGCGCAAATTCCTTTCGGGCAGACGCGCACATATAAAGATATCGCCAGAGAAACCGATACGCATCCACGTACAGTAGGATCCGCGTGTAAGAATAATCCCTTTCTTCTATTCTTCCCCTGTCATAGGGTAATAGGAAGTAACGGCGAACGTCATTACTGTGCTGGAAAACAAATCCAAAATATTCTTCTGAACTTTGAGGAATCTTTAAGTTAGTCCTGCAGCTTAGGATCCAAAGCATCCCGAACACCGTCACCTATCAATGCTATAGCAATAAGCAATGCGGTAAGCATGATAGCTGGAGGCCAAAGAATCGCGCTCTCTGATGGGAAAGCAGTCACTCCTTCTTTCATAAGATTTCCCCAAGAAGCGGAATTTTCCTCACCAAGGCCTAAAAATGTTAGACTCGTTTCACAACTAATCATGGCCATCACAGAAAAGGGCAAAAGAGAAATGATCGGCACTATGGCATTAGGGAGTATCTGATGCACCATAATATGGTAATTACTGTAGCACATGTTCGTAGCAGCCAACACATAGGACATATTGCGTTGTTTTAGAGTTTCAATCCTGACGTATCTGCTAAATCCCGTCCAACCAAAACACCCCAGTAATACGGTATCTAAGATTAAGGATTTTTTCTGCGTTATAGAAACAACCAGCATCAAAATAAATAACATTGGCATAGTTTCCCAAATTTCGGTGAATCTAGAAAGAACTATGTCCGTGGTTCCTCCAAAATACCCAGAAACCAAACCAATAATGGTACCGATCAACAAGGCGATAGCTACGGCAAGCCCGCCAAGAACCAAAGCAACACGAATACCGAAAATCAAGGAGGCTAAAAGATCCTTACGGTTAATTCGGGTAAGCTGCCACCAACGGACATACTTGTTCATTTCTCGAGAACCTCCGGCATCGTCTTCCCAATGAAAAGTACTCAATAACGGACTGATAAGAATGCGCAGTTTTTCAGATTCTTCATTAATCCACGCGCGCTTATCTTGGATAAAATTAATCGCACTATGAATTTTATTATATTCTTCAAGGACCTGACGCGTACTTATCAAACGCTTGCGGAAAGGCTTGGCTTCTTCTTCTATCGAAGAATACATTGAGAGTAAGCCTTCATGATGATCTTTATTATACAAGGCCAGATTTAAATCATGTTCCACTCGGGTTAGAGACATAAGAAAAGGACGGTACTCATCAACAGCTCTATGCCAATTTTGTAAAGAAGACTCGTAAGAAGTACTCAACTTATCTAATCTTTTCTGTAGTCGCTCTAAACAAATCTGCTCATTTTTTATCTGTGAGAGATGTAGCGTGGGTATTTGTGAGCCTCGGGCTCCCTCATAAGCTACGCAAAACTTCTGTAATTTCTCGTGCTGAAGTTGGCGATATTTTGACTTTATCAAAATCCCCAACTGCTCGTACTTGCTCATATAAGTCCTTTCTAATTCCCAAGTACGTAGATCTTTAGGGAGCAAAACTAGAGTTTCTTCTTTGCTATTTGCTATTTGCGAAAGGATTTTCTCTGCACGTAATTTCTTCAGATTTTCATCTACAGAAGGATCCTGGATATTACCACGATAGACAAAAATAAAACCGGAGACTTGTACTATGGCTAAAATGCCCAGAATTACTTTGCGTGCATTTCTCTTAAAGAACTTACATCCTATAAAGAAAAAGGGCAGAGTCACCATCAACACATTAAAAAAGAGATCGATAGCCTTAGTATAAAAACCAGGGAACCACAAGTATCTAAATAGGGGGAAAAACAGAGAACCTTCCCACTGCACTAAAATGGGTTTACTGCTAGCAAATAAAGGAGCATAAATCCCGATTAGAGACAAGACTATGACAAATTTCCAAGATAACGAAGCCAGGAAATTTTTTTTATAAGCTTGAAAAAATCTCTGGAGAAAAGAAGTCTGGGATTGCATTTTCTAAATCCTCCTACCTTCTAGCTGTACTCTAGGGTCTAATAACACGTAACAAATATCCCCTATTAAATAGCCTAATAAAGACAGTGCAGACCCAACAAGCACAGAAAATAACACTACGTTATGATCACGATTTAAAATAGCCTGGTAGAAAAATTTTCCAAACCCATCAATATCAAACAAAGTTTCTACTATTAAAGCACCTCCTAATATCGCTCCTAAAGATGAAGCTAGAGGAGTAATCAGAGAAGAAGCAGCGCTCTTTCCTACATGCTTTACAAGAATATCAGAACGAGACACTCCTCGAGCGCGTGCCGCACAAATATAATCTTCACCTAGGATTTCTAAGAATATGGATCTGCTTAATCTCGACTGAGAAGCAAATGCTCCATAACTTACAGCACAGAAAGGAAGAAAACTATGGGTTAAAGTGTCTAGAATCTTGCCGAAAGAACTCAATTGATTAAAAATTTCTGGAGAAGACTGTAGTCCGCTATACGGCATGGGTATAGAGGTAAAGGGTATGGTTTTATTAATAACAAACTTATCAATAATCCAAGGAACTGCGACAAAAACGGGAACAGAAAAAAGAAATAGGAATATAAAATTCAATGTATGATCCAACCATTGATTCCTATTTAACGCCATAATCATTCCAAATACCTGGCATAAGACAAATACCAAGATCATAGGAAGGACGGAGAGGGTTAATGATGAACGCAACCGTTTGACAACTTCAGACACCACTGTCTTATGAGGATCGTTACGTAATGTCCCGAAATCCAAACGCAAAACACGAGACATATAACGGGAAAAACGCGTCTCTAAAAGCAGTGTTTTCCAAGAGAAGCTTTTATAGGAAAAAGTTTCCATTCCTCCTTCTTTATGAAACCATTCTTTTAAAGAACTCACTTTTATTCCTATATCTTCTTCGGCAAGCAGCTTTACAAGAAAGCTGTTGTTTTTAGAAACTTTTTCATTATAGGCGTATTGCTCTGGAGATAACCCCGAGCCTACGATTCCCTGCCGGATACCTCCGCGAATAAATAAATCCGCAGCAACATGACGATAGGAAGGACTTTTCGTATTATCACTAGCTTCAAACAATAGTGCTGGCATAATAAATTTTGCCCTATCGCCCCAGTAAATCTTTAGCTTAGATGACGATAGTGTCTTGGTTTTATTCTGAAAGCTATCTACGATTTCCTGAATTCCCATTTTTACTTTAGCGTGAGATATGCTCGGCCGGGTATTAAAGAAAATGGGTAAAGTCAATCCGTAGTGCTCCCGAAACTGCAGGTAACGATCTGGCCCCTTGTACGCGCGAATTTTATCGGATCTCCCAGCCTCTCCATGAGCATCTACGGATTGATCTTCTATAACATCTCCTGGAGCTGCATTAAGTATGATAAAATTAATCGAAACGATTGCAAAAAGCGTCAGAGGAATCAATATCAGACGTTTTAAGATATACTTGAGCACTCTTCCTCCTTCCTGTCTAGCCAAACCGTGTGAAGATTAACCATTTCGTCTTGAGCATCAGGGATCAAATCAGTTCTCTGTTTAGGAACAAAGACGTTTTTCACGTAATCTTTATAGAGCAAAGAAAAAGTACGAGAGTATAAGAAAGCGTAGGGAGATTCTTCATGAATAATTTCGTGGAAACGGTGGTATAAATCCATCCGTTTTCTTGCGTCATATTCATAACTAAGTTGATCTATAATTTTATCGGCTTCGGGATTGTGGAAACCAACAATATTCGCAGATCCCTTCTCCATAGCACCTTCAGAATGCCAAAGAGCTCGGGGATCTTCTGGAGGCGCCCCTAGACACCAACCAGAGAGCATAGCATCGAAATTTTTTTCTTCAACAGCTTGAGAAAGGTCGGCAGTATCTAATCCCAACAAACTGCATTCTATACCGATCTCCTTACAGACCGTGGCTACGTATTCTGCAATAGTCCGACCTGTGATGCTTTTTACATAGTAACATAGGCGGAAACGAAAAGGAATAACGGCTCCATCTATGACTTTTTCTCGAATGCCATCACCGTCAGCATCTACCCAACCTTCATCTTCCAATATACGTATAGCTTCTTCCGGGGAGTGGTGCCACCCCTCTACTTTTTGATTATAGGCAAGAGAAAAAGGCGAAAACGGTCCGCTGATTACATGAGCACGACCGTCTAGACATTCTTCTATAATTCTGTTTCGATCTATGAGCATATTCATAGCACGTCGCACTTGACGACTCTCAAAAAACAAAGAGTAGCAATTCCAGCCAATATAAGCATAGGAACGATCTGGGTAAACCATTTCACGAATGGCTTCACCTCTAGCAGCTTGATTTTTATAGGCCGGGGTTCTCATAAAACTTGCAAGATTATCTATATGATTCGGTGGGAGGTAGGCTAAATCCAACTTTCCCGCTTTAAAATCTTGAAATAGAGAGTCGGTATTGTCCTTAATGTAGACATAGCGCTTCTCCACGAGCGCTTCCAAAGGATCATAATGGTTTGGATTCCTCGTAAAAACAATCTTTTCATCATCCATCCCGGAGAAACAAAACGCACCACAGCTAACAAGATAATTCATGGACCAGTGCGAGGCAAAGTTCTGAGCCCATACAGAATCTTTACGATAGGTATCGGGATCAGAATCATCTTTAACGATTTTCTCTCCGTTAGCAAAATATTGATATACAAAGCGAGGCAAGGGATTTAGACATAAAGTGTTAAAGAAAGCTGAGTACAGAACCTTCTTCTCCTCTTTCCCTTCTTCATTTACAAGAGTATGAGCTTTCCATCGCACCACAAATTTTAAATCATTTTCTACTGTAACAGACACAATATCTTCAAAATACGAACGCAAAGCTACTGCGCGCATTTCTGCAATATAGGGATTCATTACAGCATCGTAGTAGAATTTAAAATCATGTGCTGTCACGGGATGGGGTTGCATGAAATCATCAGCTAACTGCACATGTTTGGGGAAACGAGTCGGATCAATAGGCTCCCAATATACATTTGGGCGTAAATAAATATGAAACTCGCGATCACCTGAGCCGTCTGCAACACCGCGCTCTTCTATTTTCAAAGCTAGCGCTGGAGAAAATTCCTCATGTTTTCCCACATGAGCATTTGCCAGTCCGGGAACGCACAGATCGTATAATTGTACGACATAGGCATAGCAGTTAAAAGGACTCAGATTATCGGGTTTCCCCACATGAGCCGTACGCAAAATACCTTTGGGGACAAACCCATCTCCCACAAGATTCGCTAAAGTTTTTCCCCTATAAGGATCTGGAGAAAGTAGATTGGGGTAACGGGGATCTCCCACTTCTGAAAGATTATTAGCACAAGTAGCTACGGATAACGCCGAAGGATGTACTGTATTAGAAGATCGTGCTGCATTATTTTGCTTCACAATACTAAGTAATTCCTGGATGTCTTCTTGTACATCCCGAACTTTCATTTTGATTAACTTGACGTCTTTTTCAAGTAAATCAGATGACCAGTATAACAAAACCAAAGAGGCAATAACTACACACTTTAAAATTTTGTCTATTACACACCGTTTATTCATATAAAACAGATCCTCTGCCAAAGACTATTAAACTCTGACAGTTCCTGAAAAACATGTCTTTCAGCCTTTAGGCTTTTCAAGACTCTCGTGCTCAACTATTATAGCAAACCTCGACAAAAGCAGCTAAAAAATTCAAGCCCTCTGAGTTCTATCAAACGACAAAAAAATTATTTACCCGTTAAAATAACGCAAAAAAGCACTCTAAGTTTATTTATAGAAAGATTTCCCCTTTTTAGACAAACTCCACTTCGTTGCTTAGGACTCTATTTAACCGAAAAACCTAATAAAAAAATTTTAATACCATGAGGACACATGAACTAAGAAGAAGTGCCCTGAAGTTCAGAACAGAAGCTTTACCAACTCTGGTTATCTCTGTTTTGCCTTCCCAAACATTTAAAATACGATCTGAATTAGGTCTTTTGAATTAAACTTTTCATATATTAACCGTGAATCAAATAAAGCACCTAAAAGCACCTCTTAATCAGATCTTAAAATAAAACGAAAAATCCTTTTGAAAAGGTTTTAAATAATTGTCTTTATTAATGCAATAATTTTAATCCCCGTGGAAACCTTCTCTGTAATACCCCACGAAGCTTTATTCCTATTTTAAAATAAAAAAGACAGAATATTGGAATCTTTGTTATTTCTCATATATTCCCAAGAATAATTCCCCTTCAGAATCATCTAGAAAGCCTATCAAGGATTGGGAAATGCGCAATAACATCCTTACAAAGGCTATATCAGGGAATTTTATGATTATCAAGAGAATCAAAGCTTGGTAATTTGCAAACTATATTAAATTGAAAGAGAACTAGAGGAACTTTTTATAAAGCAATTAGAAAGTATTTTTACGACGAGAAACAGGGGGGCCCCCCTGTTTCCTCAACACAAGAGAAGAAACTCTTATTCCTGATTTTCGGAACCATTGGCTTCTGATCCGCCAGTCTCATTTCCGGACTCAGTTCCTGTCTCGCTGCTTTCGCTCACCTTTACATCATCACTATCATCGGCAAAAACAGCTGTTCCTAAAGAACATGAAGAAGCCAAAAGAAGAGTTAAGATTAATTTTTTCATTTTTATTCTCCTTGTTGTATATGCCAGAAAAAATACATCCTCACCATGTTTAGAAGACTTCGAAACATGGGCAAACTTACTCCAGCATAAAGGTTTTCGCGGATTTTATTAGGAAATAAGAATAATGCGCAATTAAAAAACTATGACATCTGGATGTGAATCTATATATTTCTCTCTGTAGCAGGAATAAATAAATCCTAGATTATCTTGTAAATTAAACTGTTAGATTTTTGATATTTTCAAATTTAGATACAGCCGATAATACTGTGGGAACCATTTTCTCCAAACTTGAATGATACTAGATGAAGATAAATCCTGTTATTTCTAACCATTAGAATAAACAATTTCAATCTCATGAATTACTAACCAATCTGCATATCTAAGGCAGTCTTAGCAAGATTTTCTACTTATACGACAAAAAAGATCATCCAGGAATTTTAATAGACTTGAGAACATAACTATTCTCGATACAGATAGGAGAAAAAATAGGCGTAAAGTATGTTTGAAATCATAAAAAGGATCTTCTTAAAAACCGTGTATCTAAAAGACCCTTACAAGAGTCTTTTATTATACAGACGTGGGAGCGATTTCGAAAAGGATATCTAATCTTCCCAGCATTCTCCTCCGGTGCAAGAACCCTCAGTACTGCCTCCTTCTTTTTCTTCACTATCTTCTAAACAATAAACTTTATCAAAAGACGTTTCACAACCAAATACACGCTGTGCAGAACAAGAAGTTAACAATAACAACGCTAGCATAATTTTTTTCATTTTATTCTCTTTATTTTACATTAGGTTAATCGTGCGTACACTATTTTCTGAATAATAAATACACAGGCAAATAGTCATTACACTGAATAAGAAGAGTCACTTTGACTCTTCTTTCTGCTGTGGCAATAGGTAGATACCGTAAAGAAGAATCAGAATACCCAGGAGTAAAGAAAGTATCGCCACAGGAATAGGCATTAATCCTAAAGAAACACATCCTAGAATAAACGAATCAGAAATAGCGCATGATGTAAAAGCAAGATAGACAGCTCCGGATCCACATAAAGCTAAAACTAGGCCAAAGATAGCCACAATACTTGCTATTTCATAACGGGCACGAACAGAAAAGCGTGCTCGCCATGAAACACTCATCCTGTCGCAAAGCCCGTTTCGCATTACTGTATCGCTACCTACATCAGCACTTTTCATACGTAAGATGCTCTATAAACCAAGAGAACTATTATAAAGAATGAGAAGAAAAATTAATAACCATTGTATTCTATCCCATAGAATTTAATTAGTTTTCTAGATCTCTTGTAATCTCTTTTTTTTAACTCCTCATATATGCGTAAGCCTTTCGCATTCATCCCTTGTTGAAAATAGAGAATGCCCAATTTAGTCATTGTCTCTACATCTGCGGGCTTTAACTTAAGAATCATCTCGTATTCTTGAATCTCTTCTAAAGGCATTTGCAAATCATGATAACTATAGGCTAATTGTGTGTGTACCCAAGCATTACCAGGAGCATAGTCATTTAAAATTTTAAATTCCTCTATGGCGCGTCGGGCTGTTGTGAAAAATTTTTCTCGAACTTCTTCCCCGTATCTTCCTGGGGGGACCCAGTAATTAGAATCAAATTCGGGATATTTTCTTGGATCAGCATAGAGGCCTGAGAGGGCTACGTAGGCATCCGCGAGAGATACATGAGCTCCGAGGTCTACGGGAATGGATTGTACTACTTTAATGTAAGCATCTATAGATTTTTGCAGTAGGCATTCTCTAAACAGAAAGTAATCTTTCCAGAAGCAAAAACAACTAAAATTCCTCATAACATCTTGCTGAGGAAGAAAATTTAGCATACTAGACAAAAGAGTGTATTCTTGATTTTGTAAATCTATAGCGAGTTTTGTAGCTGAAGATGCTAGATGCGTTTGCTCTTCAACAACGTTTTGTTTTCCCTTAAACAAAGCTTGAGCATCTCTTAAATAGCTGGTTGCGAGATTTTCAAAAAAATCGGGTTTCCCCGACAGTATATACATACGTGCAACGAGGCAAGCAAATAGGGTCAGAAAAAAGCACGCTAAGCAAAATGCTGGAACGATAGTTTTCCCTGAAAACAAGAAGAAATATAGGAAGACTCCCAATTCTACAGCCATTAATAATACAGATCCAAATAACAGCAGTCCGTATCGGATAAGGTATTGGCGTAATTTTTGGTGTGTTTTTTTACATAAAGCTTCTAGAGTCGGGAGAGCATTATTTAACTTCATGTATCTTAAAAACTCATCTTAACTTTATGGGAAATTATGCAACTAATTGTTTTAATGCAATAGCTCCAATATTATTAAATAATAAAGCTTGTTACCATGGTTTCTGTGTACTTATTAGCAAATTTTGGCGGTCCTCGTCATGCTAGTGACATTGAAGTTTTTCTTACTTCATTACTTACAGATCGTGATGTTACTGGGAAGTTTCTTCCACCTTTCATTCACAAACGTTTATTTTCATTCATTGCTAAAAAACGTGTTGCTAAAGTTCTCCCCCAGTACAACTGTATTGGTGGATTTTCTCCTATATATCGAGATACAGAAGACCTTGCGGACACCCTATCCTTGTACTTAGATGCCCCCGTAATTACCTTTCACCGTTATTTACCTGATACGCACCAGCTTACAGTTCAGAGATTGAAAGCCTTTGGAGATTGTCCCGTTATTGGTGTTCCCCTCTTTCCTCATTTTACTTATTCTGTGACAGGAAGTATTGTGAGGTTTATTCATGCTCACCTTCCGTTACTAAATATCTCTTGGATATCCCATTTTGGAAATCACCCTCAGTTTATTTTCTGCATGATTGATCATATTCTGAAATTTTTACAATCCCACGATATCTCCATACACGACTGCTGTCTATTATTTTCTGCCCACGGGCTTCCTATGAGATATATAAATAAAGGCGACCCATACAACAAGCATTGTGAAAAATCTTTCAAAACAATTTCTGAAAGATTACCTAATATAGAAACTCACCTGTGTTATCAGTCTAAATTCGGTCCGGGGAGATGGCTAACGCCATCAACAAAAGACGTATGCGAGACGTTAAAGACAGATAAAACATACGTTCTTATCGTGCCTTTTGGATTTACTTCAGATCACATCGAAACTCTTTACGAAATAGAAAAGGAGTACATCCCGATACTTAAAGCTAGGGAATATAGAGCTTTACGCGTACCAGCGATTTACCAGTCCCCCGAATGGGCAGCATCTTTAGCTACAATCATTCAAAGTACACCACGTGCGGAGAAGGAAAGCTTAATAAAACCGTAACAACTTAAGGAAGACGGTATTGCTGTTTGATAGCTTGATACTTACCGGAGCGAATGCTTTTTACTAGTCCCATATTAAAACCCTCTAATAGGTTATCCTTCTCGCCACGAAGAACTACCAATCTTAAGCCATCTTGATTCAAAGGTTGAGAAATGATTTTCAAGCGCCCTTTATATGCTGTATCTATCAATGCTGTAACTTCTATAACAGGAGCTAATAAAGCATCGTAGCAATTGGAAGACAGGGCTTCTAAGGCTATGGGGACATGCTGATAGGGTTTCAAAACAGCATCAGGGATATCTTGACCCACAAGTACCGAAGAATCAAATTTGTAAACACCGATGAGTTTACCACGAAGGTCCTGAATAGACTTATACGAAGATCCTTCAGCAACAACAAGAACAGGTCCTGTAAGTAATATAGGATTGGAAAATTGATAACGATCTAATATCTCTGCTGAGGGCAACATAGATGTGAAAGCCCCGGCCGTCTTTTGATCATCAAGATTTTCAAAAAGATGCAGCCAATCTTGATTTATGATATTGATATTGAGATTCTCACGGTAGTTAATTTCAGATACAAGATCATTCAGGAAAGCGTTGATATTTGCAGTATAAATACCAAATTGCTTCGGGAACCAAGTAGTATCCCGTCCTACTAGTAGTTCTTTCTTTTCTCTAGAACATCCTAGAAAAACCAAAGGAAGGGAACACAAAAGAGCTAGGAAATATAGCTTGGAAGATTTCTTGATTTTCACGCTAACTCACGCCTCGGATTCCGGACTTATTTTTCGCATCATATTCTACAAAAGAAATTTTATCCAGCATGCTCTCCAGGATAAACTTTAAGTAAAAATTCCTGGAAGAAACAGCCAAAAAGCGAAAAAAGTGTTTATCAAAACAAAAAACACACCAGCTGTTTAATGTTAAGCGTTTTATGCAAAAATTTTTCTAGTCCAGACTCTCTTCAAGAACATATTCTGATAAAAATGTTCCGCCAAGCTTTCTTCTTCGTTTCAGTATTAAACCATCAACTAAGATGGGTTCTGCAGAAGCATTTTCTAAAAATAACAAACCGTGCTTATCCAAAAGCTTCCCAACAACAATATCTCTTAATACGGCTGCAAGATAGCGATCTTCAAGGTCATAAGGAGGATCCAGGTAAATTAGATCAAAAGACATGTCTTTTTTGGCAAGCCTTTGAATAGCAGATCTTACCTCATGTTTCATAATTGTAATTGGTAAATCTGGATTAATGAGTTGGCTGTTTGCGCGAATCAAGCGTACAGCTTGTGCTGAAGAATCTACAAAGGTTACCGAAGAAGCTCCACGGCTTAAAGCTTCAAACCCTATAGATCCTACTCCAGAAAAAAGATCTAAAAATAGTGCGTTTTCAACATAGGCAGAGCAAATATTAAACACAGCTTCTTTCACTACGCCACAGGTAGGACGTATCGAAGAATTAGAAAAAGTTTTTAAAGATTTCCCTTTGTATTTTCCAGCAAGAATTTTCACATTATAACCTGAGGAATAAAATCTATATAATCAGCAGCAACTAACTTATATTCTATATTACGTATCTTCCCAAATCCCTCTAAAAAAGAGCTCACTTTGTGCATATGACCAAATATGCAGTGGGATACTCTTCCATCCGCTTCTAAAAGTTGTGATACGGGTCCTGAGGAGCCATCACTACTGATAGGTGGATAGTGAGTCATGACAATAATCTGTTCAATATCTTTAGGTACCGCACCCAAAGCTCTCTGCAATTTGCCCAGTTCTCTTGAGAAAATTTTCTCATCTTGCTCACTATAATCTCTTTCCTTTTCTGGATGTGGGGCTTGAAAACACTGGGGAGCGACACGTATGGTAGGACTATCCCAAAGTCTTACACCTACAACAGCTATCCTTGGCTGGATTACAGCAAAGCCTTGTGCTAGATAGTGTAGATTTTCGGGAAGAATGTGAGATATTTTCGTCGCTGATGCGGAACTCCAGTAGTCATGATTCCCACGAATCATATACTTTGTTCCGGGAAGATCCCCTAGAAAATCAAAGTCTTCTTTAGCTTCTTGGATATGCATAGCCCAGGAAATATCTCCGGGGAGCAAAACTATATCAGCGGGTGTTATTGTCTGTTGCCATCTTTCACGGATTTTCTCCTGGTAGGAAATCCAGGGCTCACCAAACACTTCCATGGTCTTTTCAGGGACTCCGATAGCTAGGTGTAAATCCGCTATTCCGTATATCTGCATACAAGGGTGATCCGCGCTTTATCTCTATGGGAATATTCTACTGGATAGAGTCTAAAATCTCGACGGATAAAAATAATCTGGGAGATTTTTATTTCTTATAAAAATCGCCACTCAGAACACATAATTATCAGGGATTTTAGTTCCCCGGGGAATAATAATAATCCCATCTCGAACAACTAACTTCCCGTCTGGAGAATCGTAATCTTTATATCCTTGAATATTTGTGAGTTTCACTCCATTGCCAATTCTGCAGTTTTCATCGATAATGGTTTTATAAATCTCACAATTATCGCCAATACCCAAAGAATTCTGGTGAGCATTTCCATAGCGGTCATTTCCCATAACAATAGAGTGATCTATAATAGAGTTTTTCCCTATCACTCCACGAATCCCCACTACGCTGTGAAAGACGTTACTAGAGTCAATAACAGCACCCTCGCAAAGCAGAGAATTCGAAATCATAGAATCTGTGACTATAGTTCCAGGAAGGTGATGGTTCTTACTATAAATCATGCCTCCATCATCATAACAATTCAGCCCACGGACTTGAGGATGTGGTCTTTGTGTTAGGGCAATATTTGCTTCATAATAAGATGCGATAGTTCCAATATCTGTCCAATAACCATCATAAAGGAAGGTCTTTACTGATCCCCGTTTCATTTGAACTTGAATAAGATGCTTACCGAAATCATCTCCTTGTTCTTCTTGAAGGAGTTTGAATAAGCTTTCTCTTCGGAAAAGGTAAATTCCCATATTCCCCAAAAAGTTTCCATATTGAGGATCAAGCTTATGTTTACGACACTCCTGTGAGGATAGACGGAAACGATTTAAAATTTCTTCTTCTTGAGGTTTTTCGTAGAAATCTAAAAGATTTGCCTCTTCATCTATCTGTAAAACCCCCATTCTTGAGGCATCTTTTTCCTGAATCGGTTGAGCAACGATGACCATATCAGATTGCATAGACAGGGCGTAATCTACAATCTTGCGGAAATCCATATTGTATAACTGATCTCCAGACAAAACCAAAAAATACTCTATTCCCGTATCTTCCAAGTATAAGAGGTTCTGACGAATGGCGTCTGCGGTTCCTTTGTACCACACTTGACTTCCATCTCGCCCTTCTGGGGCTAGAAGATGGATCTGATCCTGGAGTACTCCGTGATAGAAATATGTCTTCACAATGTGCTGTTGTAAAGTGTAGGTAAGATACTGGCCTATCACGAAAATCTTAGAAAATCCTGAGGCTATTGCATGTGAAATAGGCACATCAATTAACTTGTACCTACCACCAAAAGACACGGTAGGTTTACAACGCCAACATGTTAGAGGGGATAATCTTTTTCCCTCGCCGCCGCATAAAACAATAACACCAACCTTATCTCGATAAAAATGAGAAGCCTGATAATTTGGGGGATAGCCCTGAAAATCGTTTTCTATCATTTGCCCTGCCTTCTGTAATTCCAATTTTAAATTAGAATCAAATAAAAAGGCTATACAAACTAACTAGAATATAATTACAACAAAAAGAAACAAAATCCAAACTTTTGTTATTAAACAGAATAAAAACAAACAAATGCAATTACAAATTTTTTATAAGCGCAGAGGCCATGGCCGCATCTGTATCTTTCAACTCGCATTTGGATAATAAGGATTTAACAAGATCTTCTAGAGTAAATACAGACCGTAATTTTATTCCTGCTTCTTTTAGGACCGCCTCCCCTCCGACTTGTCTATCCAAGAAAACCAAGGATTCTCGGATATTTAAACCCTCATCTTCTAAAGCTTTAGCTGTTTCTAAAATTGAACGTCCTGAAGCAATAACATCATTGATTACCAAGCATGTCTGTCCTGAAGAAAATAATCCCTCTACTTTTATTCTGTCTTCTTGACTTGAATGTTTTAATTCTTTCCTTCTTAACACCATAGAGATGTTGTATTTCAAGGATATGCAAGTTGCTAGGGCTAAAGCTGTGTAAGGAACACCGCATAATAAGCTACTATTGAAAGAAGGGCGTAGACGCCAAATCAACGAAGCGATAGTTTGCAATACATCGGGGCAAGAAATAACCGGACGCATGTCGACATAAATATGGGTTTTTTGGCCATCTGAAAGATTAAAATCACCGAATCTTATTGCCCCTATCCGGTATAGGTTAGCCACGGCATGATCACGCAACTGTTCTTCTTCAAAGCTCGTCATTATCTGGTACCCTCATCATTTTTTGACAAAATACAAAAGCCCTTATTATAAACACAAAGATATGCTCATTCGCTTATTTTTTGGTATTCCACTAACTAAAGAACTACGGGGAATTCATCAGACTCCCCTAACCGTGGCAATCTTTCAAAGAAAAGAATACCTAGGAATCTATAGTCCTGCGGAGCCTTCTTTACATGTTGTAAATCTTGAAAGATATTATCGCCAAGCACAAGAAATCCTGGAGAAGACAACTCAAGGCAGGCATCTCTCTAACAAAGAGATATCTTTGATTGTTTTCCCAGAAATTCTCATCGGAAAGTAAATTTAAAATAAAAAGACGACCTTTCTTCCCTTTTCCCAATGAGTTGATAGATATCCATCTATCAACTCAACAAAAAGAGTATAAGACCCTTGAATTGATAAGATCAATCACTTCAGGATTTTCACCGAATCATAGGCATGATTAGGAACAGTAATGAGCGAGAATCTGATCCGATAACGGCCTGACAACTATGTCAGCAAGCTTCTCTCCTATCATTTCGGATACTTTCCACAAGCAGAAACACAATAAGCTTATCGTTTATTCTTTTAAAGAAAGCAAAAATTCTGCATTGCTATTTGTCTTTTTTAATCTACCCAATAACAAATGCATAGCATCTATAGCGGTAAGATCGGCTATCGCCTGACGGAAGAGATACACCTTTTCTAATTCACTAGGATGATAAAGTAGCTCTTCTTTTCTTGTGCCGCTCTTAATGAGATCAATAGCAGGATAAGTTCTTCGATCAGAAAGACGACGATCCAGCACAAGTTCCATGTTTCCTGTACCTTTGAATTCTTCAAAAATCACTTCGTCCATTCTAGAGCCCGTATCAATCAGCGCTGTAGCTAAAATGGTTAATGATCCCCCACCCTCAATATTTCTGGCGGCTCCGAAGAATCTCTTTGGTTTATGTAGAGCGCTGGCGTCCACACCACCTGTTAAAATTTTTCCTGAATGCGGTTGTACGGTATTGTAAGCTCGAGCTAAGCGTGTAATAGAATCGAGAAGAATCACAACATCCTTTCCGTGTTCAACTAGACGTCGAGCCTTTTCTATAACCATTTCCGCAACTTGAATGTGTCTTTCGGGTTGTTCATCAAATGTAGAAGCCACAACTTCACCACGCACCTGACGAATCATGTCTGTAACTTCTTCAGGTCGTTCGTCGATGAGCAGAACGATTAAAACAATATCTGGATTATTAACGGCAATAGCATGCGCTATGCTTTGTAAGATTACAGTCTTTCCAGAACGTGGAGGAGCGACAATAAGTCCTCTTTGACCTTTCCCAATGGGAGCCGTAAGATCCAATACCCTTTCTGCAAGGTGCTCTTTCCCCATTTCCATAACAATTCTTTCATTAGGATAGAGAGGAGTTAAGTTTTCAAATAAAACTCGTTCCTTGGCTTTATCTGGGGTAGATCCATTAATTTTATCTACTTTTAATAAGGCAAAATACTTTTCCTTCTCTTTTGGAGAACGTATAGTCCCTATAATTGTGTCTCCCTTTTTCAAATCAAATCTGCGGATCTGAGCGGGAGAAACATAAATATCTTCAGCTGAGGGGAGGTAGTTATAAGTAGGAGATCTTAAAAAACCAAACCCGTCGGGAAGCACTTCTAAGACCCCTTCTCCAATTAGAAGCTCATCGGAACGCTCCGATTTTGCTTTAACAATCTCAAAGACCACTTGAGATTTAGTAAGAGACCCAATGTTCTTCACTCCATATTGACGAGCCAATATGTTAAGCTCTTCAATTCCCATCCTTTGCAATTTGGCAATTTTGGTAATAGTTACAGGTTGATTTTCATCAACAGCCTCTGCAACTACTGCACATTCTCCTGCAAAAGATTTCTCTTGCAACACAGGACACGTATGTTTTTTATTCTCTTTCACCTTTGGCAAGACTTCTGAAGAACGTTCTTCTTTCATAATGCTCCCTTTAAAGCGTAAAAATATTCTTCAACTTTATGACGTAATTCTTCTTTAGTTCCGTTATTTTCTATAATAATATCAGCATGCATCATTTTTTCTTCATTAGAAGAAAACCGCGCACACCTTTGATAAAAATTTAAATCAGAACAATTAGTTTTTCTGGTAAACCTTTCCCTACGAGTATTCTCATCGGCTGTAATAAGAATTACACGATCAAACTTGTTCGCATACTGTATTTCATACAACAAAGGCACCTCAGCAATGAACAGAGGATATTTGTTCTCCTTGGCGACCAGACAATACTGTTCTTCAATTATTCGACAAACTTCAGGATGTAGAATTGCTTCTAAAGCTTGTAGAAGAACTAAATTATCAAAAACTTTTTCTGCTATGACTTTCCTATCGAATGCATTGTCAACAACAACATCAGAACCCAGAAGATCTATAACGCGATGACCTATATGCGAGTGAGGAACAAGGAAACTATGCGAAACTTTATCAGCACTAATTACATAAGCTCCCAGATCTTGAAAAACCCTACAAGCTTCAGTCTTTCCTGAAGAGAGATCCCCTGTAATAGAAACTTTTAACAAGTCTAACATTCTGCCCAATTTTTTCCAATTAAGATATTCACAACTAATGGGACAGATAAAATCATTGCAGATTCCATTATATCACGCACTAAGGTTTGCATTTCTTCTTTTTCTTCTTCAGGAACTTCGAAAATTAATTCGTCATGTATCTGTAACAACATACGACTTCTCAATTTACGTTTTTCCAAGGCATCAGAGAGTTGCAGCATCGCGAGCTTTATCAATTCAGCAGCGCTACCTTGTATGCGGGTGTTAACAGCAAGACGTCCTGAAGCAGCACGAGAGTTTGAAAACTCTGTCCAATTATCAATAATTCTTTCTCTTCCTAACAACGTCTTCACTCGTAAATTTTCACAAGCTTGACTGACCGTTTCATTAATAAAACGAGCTACGTCAGGATAACGATCAAAATATGCATCTATTAACTTTTGAGCTTCGGAAACACTGATTTTTAAAATCTTTGACAATCCATAAGCCTGTTGCCCATAGATAATACCGAAATTTACCGTTTTTGCCTGCATGCGCTGTTGTTTCGTAACTTTTTCTAATGGCACATGAAATACTTGAGAGGCAGTAAACGTGTGCACGTCTTCTCGCGACTCAAAGGCCAATTTTAACGACTCATCTTGGCTCAAATGTGCAAGAAATCTTAACTCAATTTGAGAATAATCTGCAGATAAAAAATATGTATTCTGATGGGTATCACAGAAAGCTTTTCTTAACAATCTTCCCCTCTCTGAGCGAATGGGAATATTTTGCAAATTTGGGTCCTGACAAGCTAGTCTACCGGTTACTGTGCCCATTTGATTAAATGTAGGATGAATTCTAAATGTGCAGGGATCTACTTGCTTAGGAAGAGCTCTGACATATGTAGAGAGCAACTTTTCAACAGATCTAAATGCTAAAATCTTCTCAATAACATCATGTTCCCCCGTCATGGCTTCCAAAACTTCTGCTTTGGTAGATCGGGCTTTATCCACAGGTGTCAAGCCAAGCTTATTATATAAAACCTCTGCCAACTGCTTAGGAGATTTAATATTAAAAGGAGATCCTGCCAAGGCATAAATATCATCAGCGAGAATTGCCAATTCTTCGGATAAAATTTTCTCAAGATTTTGAAGATCTTCCACATCTAAAGGCATTCCATTTCTTTCAATAGTGAAAAGGACCTTCTCTAGGGGCATTTCCATATTAAAAAAAATATCTTCAATATTTTTGCTTTTCAGCTCTTTTAACAAGGTTTCTTTAATTGTGGGCAAATGAGAAACAAATTCCCCAAAATACTGAGCAGGATTAGGGGGAGACTTCTGTATAGGCAAACTTAACTGTCCCCATTCCTTTCCGTATCTACCTGCTGAACTAACTAACCCAAGGTCGGCAAGAAGCGTTTGATAAGAGATCTTTGCTCCTCCATTGATTAAATGTTCGGCCAAGGCTAAATCTAGGGCTATATTATTAACATGAATACCTGCATTTTTTAATGCATGGCTATCTCTTTTTATGTTGTAACCATAAAATTCTGTGTCTTTTCTTCCAAAGAAGTCTTTGAGAGGTTTGATCACATCATCAGTAGCATTTTCTACATCAACATAATAGACAGAATCATCACAGGCTAAAGCCACGCCCATTAAAGACAGAGAGGGAAGAAAGCTTCCTTTATACCCAACAGAAAAAGGGACTTTTTTCCCATGTAAAGTAGGTAGGACTTCAATAAGATTTTCACTATTATTGATAACCTCTACATATACATTGGATGCTTCCTCAACCTGTTGAACTAGAGTTTTAAAACCTTGTCGCATGTAGAAAGCATTCATTTCTTCCTGACGAATTTCATGCATGGGGAATTCTAGATCTTTTATTTCTGTAGGCAGCGGGACGTTATTGTTTAATACAGCAAGATCCTTACTCAATAATAAAATATCTTTTTGCTCTGAGAACATTTTATGAGTGGATCCGGTCAATTCATCAAGATGTTCTAAAATTCCTTCTACAGAATGATATTTTTGTAAAAGCGCTGCAGCTTTTTTAGGACCACAACCAGACACGCCCGGAATATTATCAGAAGTGTCCCCAACTAAAGCTAGGTAATCGGGAATTCTACATGGCGGTACGCCGTAAATATTCACAACTCCATTTTCATCAATCGGGGGTTGATCTTTCCAAGGATTTATAACAACTACATTGGGACTAACTAACTGGAGTAGATCCTTATCTGCAGTACAGATACAAACTTCATAACCTTCAGCAATAGCCAGTTTTGAAACACTGGCAATTACATCGTCAGCCTCTACTCCCTCCACTTCCAAGTGGGATAGACCGAGTAAATTACAATATTCTTTAACCACAGGAATTTGTTGATAAAGATCCTCCTCTTTTTTCTCTCGATTACTTTTATAATCGGCATAGATCTCTCTACGACTCTGTTTATTATTTGGGCCATCAAAGACGGCCACCATATGATTAGGAGAGAATTCTTTGATTAATTTATTAATAGAACGAATAAAGCCAAAAACTGCTTGCGTTCCTTTTCCAGAAGAATTTTTCATATCTGGGAGAGCAAAATACGCTCTGAAAACAAATCCTGAAGCATCTAAAATAAAAATCTTTCGCACCGATTCTCTCCGCTTTCTAATTAATCAGAATCATGAAGCCAAGTAATAAAATGTACTTGTGGAATTCTCTAGATTAGGCAGTAGTTCATGTTGAATCTTCCCTGTAATTAATGGACTGTTAGTTATTGAAGACATAACTTTTTTCAACCAACCATCACTTCCTAAACCAATTACACGGTAGTTATTTTCAATTTTACAATCAGAAACTAAATCCTGAATCACTTGTTGCTTAGTAACATTTACGACATCAACATAACCTTCTTCTAAAGCTTTTTCTGGAGAGTATAAACGTGCGCCCAAAACGCTAACCAATTTATCTTTGGTTAGCAGCGGTCGATTCGTTACAACAACATCAACAAATTGGCCATAAAGATAATTTATAACCTCTTGTCGGATTTCACGATCCTTAGTTGTCCATTCCGTATAGGGATTCATGGGAGCTTTATCTTTTCCGGCTGTTAGCAAATCACTTTGCACTCCGTAACGAGATAAACCTTCTTTTACATTAAAATATGGTCCGGAAAGCACTCCTACAGACCCTATCAAAGAGGAAGATGTGGAATAAATTTTATCCGCAGCGCAGGCAACATAATATCCACCGGAAGCACACAGGCCATTTACAAATACATAAATGGGACAATTTGTACGTTGTTTCCAGAATTGAATTACTGAGTACGTACGAGCAATTTCGAAAACTTCCCCCCCAGGACAATCCATATCAATAATTATACCCTTCACTCTGTCTTTATATGGGGCAGAATCTAGTGTCGTAATGGCATCTTGAAGGATTCTTGCTGTATGTTTGGCCGAAGAGATAACATCCTTCATCTCTAACACAGCTATAATTGGCGCATCTTTGCCAAGATCTTTTACTTCTCCCCTAGCATCAGGCATATTCACAAATTGAGAATCATTCATTCCAGAAGTAGAAACAACTAACATCACAGTAACTAAGAAGGCGAGAATCACCCCCAGAGACAAACCCACAATCGCAAGGAAGCCTTTAGACAAGAAATGCCAAAACGTTTTCATAAATACCCGTAACATCAAAAATTTATAGAATAAATAAAATAAAGTATGTGAGGGGAAGCTTAAAGATCAAAAAAAATATGAATAAAAAGGGCTTAAAAGCCCTTTAAACTATAGAGTAGCAACTTCTTCTTTAGCAGAATTTTCTCCAGAAGTTCTACTGACAGCCAAGTCAGATACCATTGGATCAGCATCCGCGTTTTCATCAACGACAGCAGCTTCTTTAGCGTTGTATTCTTTTCCTATAAAAGCAACAACACCAATCCAAATTACCATAATAACAAGAAGCACTACGGCAATAACATTGAGACTTGCAGCTACAGAAGAAAAGATAATCAATAGCCCTTGATAAATCAACGAGCCCCCTGATTTCCCTACTCGAGATACCACACCATCAATGGCGGCCTTACCAAAGTTTTTCTGATCATTGGGTAACGGAATAAACGCCATTTCTTTAGTCTGATCAAAGAAGGTAAATTTAGCAGAACGTGCAAATACGTTTTGCATCCCTCCCATCCAAGCCGCTATGGCCAAAGGAGCCATGTTAAAAAAACCACCGAAAATCATGACGTCTTTCTTTACAGCAAATACAGCTCCAAAGAATAGCAGACCAGTGATTAGCATAACAACGGGGGTAGTCAATGCTCCAGCTGTCCAACCCCATTTTCGGATACTCTGTCCTGTCAGGAAAAGAGCAGCGAAAACAGATACAATCCCTGTCAAAGTTGTAATCCTACTCATGTAACTGCTGAATTCAACATGGGAGCTATAAATCTGACTGACTTGGTCTTTCCAAACGACTTCGAATAAGTGAATGACAAGGTTATAGGATAAAACTATAACAGCTAAGCCTAGCAAGTAACGAGAACGAATAAGATAGAGGAAAAGACTTTTTGCTTTGGTTTTGGTTTTTTTCTTAGCCTTTACACTAGCCACGCTTTCTTCAATCTGAGGAATAGCTTCTTCCGGAGCTTCAGAAGAAATGGCTGTTGAGAAGTGATAAGAATTTTGTGTCAGGATATGAACCTTTCTATATAGCCAAATCATACATAACCCAGCTAAAACAATTAACATTGTGAGGTTCATCATAATTTCATGCCACCGATCCTTAACAAAAGGAAGAGAGCAGAGAGAATTTTTGCTCATCCAATAGGAAATTTCACCGGCAAATATAGAAGCAAGATTCAGCCCAGTATTAATTAAGGAGTAAAACCTTCCAGCTTCTCTTACGCTGGTCACTTCGTTGGCCAACCCCCAAAAGAGAGTTGAAAGAACTACGGAGCTCCAAAGCTCCGACATTACGTAGTAAAGGCTATAACTCCAATAGCGAATCATTACAATGAATCCGCGCAATCCTGTAGGCAGTATGTCTTGTAGTTTATTTGCCAAGGAATGCAAATGTAGAGCATCCCCCAAAGGATAAATCACTACGGCAAATAGGAAAAAGAAACCAAGAAAAGCACCTATGAAAGAGTAGAAAACTGTGTCTCTTGGACACCGACTACTTAACCAACCATAGACCATAGTGACGATAACGGCTCCAGGGACTATCCCCCACACCTTCAAGAACGGTATAACTTCTGCACCCGCATCAGACCCGACCACCACTAAAGTATCTTTCATACTTTTAAGGAGGCAATAATTAAATCCTACGAAAAAGGCTAACCAGAAAAGAGGAAAAAATTTTGGGAACTCTGATCGATATATGGGGCAGAAGTACGCCCGCAGTCTTGAAAAGGATTTCATCTCTGATGACTGCATAGACTCCTTCCCAAAATTATAGAGTATAAAGTGTTGTAAACAGATGATAAATCATGCCTGAAAGACTTTGAACCCGTGAAGTTCTCATGATACTTGTTGCAGAGCAAACGGCAAGGCATATTTTAAAAGACGTTGACAAATGTAAAGGACCATTGTAGCGAAACCCCGCCTAAAATACAAGTTGTTCCTATGAGATACCCCGCTCTTTTTCTAAAGAAAAAACTTGTCGAAACATTTAATCGAGACATTGCTTTCTGTAGTCTATCACTCTTTCTAGGAAATAAAGAAATCCAAGAATAATTAGAGGCATCAACCCAAATACAGGAATCTGCAGCCCGGCGGTAACTCCAAGCAAAATAATAAATTGAGCCACTGTAAAAATCTTTCCAAAGAAAAGAGCTCGGTAATCGTATCCTCTCCACCCCCTAACAACAGAGAGATAGATGGCAAATAGAACAAGAAAAATGTCTCTAGCAAAAATAAGGAGCAGGTGCTCTGGAGAAAGAGATCTTTCCCAATAAAGGATGGCAACGCAAACAAAAACAAAGAACTTATCAGTAAGCGGGTCCAGCATGGAACCGAAACGACTGGTAGCCTTATAACGACGAGCAAGATATCCATCTAGAACATCGCTAGCCATAGCCCCAAGAATCACCAACAAACGCAAGTGTATCTTTTCTTGGTAAAAGAACAGGGCTAGCCATATACGTGATAGAGAAAGTAAGTTACAAAATTGTCTCATGGTTTTGGCTAACGCGATCTTTTTAAGGAATCTTAATATAATCTAAAAGAGCTTATTATAGGATAAGCCGAGTCTACAGGCAAGAAGAGAGTGCTTCTCCTTTACGACCATCTCCCAGATTACCTTATATTGATACCTATTTGATATTTTAGAAAAATTTTAAAGAAAAAGAGCAGCAGACTAACTTTATTGTGGTCCTTATTGGGAAAAATCGGAAAGAGAGGGATTCGAACCCTCGGTACCCTTTAGGGGTACGCGTCCTTAGCAGGGACGTACTTTCGACCACTCAGTCATCTTTCCTTATTAGAGGCGCATCTAGAAGTTCCCAATTGAAAAACTTTTGCCACCTTCTTGTTCAATAAATTAGAATAATTCCTATCTTTAATGAAAGCAAGTTAACTTTTAGCTCTATAGCTTCTGCCCCTTAGGCCGAATAATAAAAGAGCAAAGCAAACCAAGAATTTGCTCTAAAAGAAGAGACTCATTCTATTGCAAGTGAGTATTAGTGATCTAGTAATTTCTACTCCGCTTTCTTCGAGATTTCCCCGCAAGTCCCACCCAAACTTTATCGTCTCCCCGAACCTTATAACTTGAGCATATATTTTCGATATCCTAACCTGATCTCGAATGACTCACGACTTAGATTGCATCATAAAAACTATGTCAACTCAAATCCAAAAGACCCCTGCACCTGCTTTGCCCAGCCCCCCTAACTCTAAAGAATCAGAAATGATTGTCCTGGGTTGCATGCTCACTGGAGTTAACTATCTTAATCTAGCAGCAAATCAGCTTAATGAAGATGATTTTTATTATCTTGAACACAAAATTATCTTCCGCGTTCTTCAAGATGCTTTCAAACACGACAAACCCATAGATGTACATCTTGCTGGAGAAGAGCTTAAAAGAAGAAACCACCTTACCGTCATTGGGGGGCCTGGTTACTTAATTACCTTAGCAGATTTTGCAGGAACCGCAGCATACATTGAAGAATATATTCAGATCATTCTTTCTAAATCGATTTTAAGAAAAATGATCCAAACTGCTAAGGAGATAGAGAAAAAGGCAATTGAAGAACCGAAAGACGTTGCTGTGGCCTTGGATGAAGCTCAGAACGCTTTATTTAAAATTAGCCAAACAACCTCCCTCACACAGTACGTTCTCGTTGCCGACAAACTGCAAGGTTTAGTTTCCGCCCAAGAAAAACCCTTCCTTGTTCAATTACAGGAAAAACAAGAGTTCTTTCAACAGCACGCACAAAGCGGCGATGCGTTACCCATTTCCGGCATCCCCACACATTTCCTTGATCTAGACAAAATGATCAATGGTTTTTCTCCTTCTAATTTAATGATCCTTGCAGCCCGACCTGCTATGGGGAAAACCGCTCTTGCCCTAAATATCGCAGAAAACATGTGCTTTCAAAGCCGACTTCCTATAGGAATTTTTTCTCTAGAGATGACTGTTGATCAGCTAATTCACAGAATCATATGCTCTCGGGCTGAAGTAGAATCTAGAAAAATCAATGTAGGAGATTTATCCGGTCAGGACTTTCAACGCATTGTTTCTGTTGTAAATGAAATGCAGAAACATACTCTACTTATAGATGATCAACCCGGATTAAAAGTAACCGATCTGAGAGCTCGCGCTCGAAGAATGAAAGAAAGTTATGACATTCAATTCTTGATCATTGACTACCTTCAACTTCTTTCCGGTTCAGGGACCCTACGTTCTGCGGAAAGTCGTCAAACTGAAATTTCAGAAATTTCCAGAATGCTGAAAACTTTAGCTAGGGAATTAAATATTCCTATTCTCTGTCTATCACAGTTATCTAGAAAAGTGGAAGACAGGGCGAATCATCGGCCTATGATGAGCGATCTTAGAGAAAGTGGAAGCATAGAACAGGATTCTGACTTAGTTATGTTCCTATTGCGTCGAGAATATTATGATCCTCATGACAAGCCTGGAACAGCTGAACTTATAGTAGCTAAAAACCGTCACGGGTCTATAGGTTCTGTGCCTTTAGTTTTTGAAAAAGAACTTGCAAGATTCAGGAACTATGCAGCTCTTGAATTCAACGGGTAGAAAAATTTTTATAAAATTAATGCAGAACATCTTATTGATATTTGAATCAAGTTTCACAAAAAAATTCATCCCGTTTCTCTAGTGAGACGAGGTTAAAATCGTTAGTAGACCACAAAATATCTTTGTAGTAACATCTCTCATGTTGTTTCCTGTGAGGGACACTTGCTCCGCAATCCTAGGTTTACTTAGTGTGTTGAGACTGCGGGGAAAAACGAGCAGAGCAACACGGAGTACCTGATTTAAGTTGGGTATCCTGGAAATAGTTCTAGTTGAAATCTAACTATTCCACCGGCGATCTTTTCTTGATTGAGAGAGGATCAAACCATACACATATTCATACGCTAACAATAAAAAAGACTATGTCATCTGTTAAGAAAAAACGAAGACTAAAAATCGCTAAACATAAGCGTAAAAAAAGACGTCGAAGAGACCGTCATAAAAATAAATAATTGCTAGTTTATGTGGACTCACCCAATTAGTTATGATGTTATTGTAGTTGGGGCTGGGCACGCAGGTTGCGAGGCCGCATTTTGCTCTGCAAAAATGGGAGCCTCCGTACTCATTTTAACGTCAAACTTAGATACTATTGCTAAGTTAAGTTGTAATCCTGCCGTTGGCGGTATCGGCAAAGGGCATATTGTTCGAGAAATCGACGCCCTAGGCGGTATTATGGCTGAGATTACCGATCGGTCTGGGATACAATTTCGCATCTTAAATCAGACCAAGGGTCCTGCTGTCCGAGCACCAAGAGCTCAAGTTGATAAGCAAATGTATCATATTCATATGAAACGCTTATTAGAGAGCACCCCTGGCCTACATATCATGCAAGGTACGGTCGAGTCCTTACTAGACAAAGAAAACGTCATTCAGGGCGTAACAACAAAAGAGGGTATTGCATACCTGGGGAAAACAGTTATTCTTTCTTCTGGGACGTTTATGCGCGGTCTCATTCATATTGGCGATCGTAGTTTCTCTGGAGGACGTCTTGGAGATCCTGCAGCTACAGGGCTGTCAGCAGCTCTAAAAGAGCGGGGTTTCCCGATAAGTAGACTAAAAACAGGTACCCCCCCTCGTTTACTTGCTTCTTCCATAGACTTTTCAGTAACAGAAGAACAACCTGGGGATCCTGGTGTAGGATTCGTCCACAGAGATGAACCGTTTGTCCCTCCCCTACCACAAGTATCGTGTTACATTACTCACACCACTGAGAAGACTAAAGAGATCATTACGGCTAATATTCGGCGTTCAGCTCTTTATGGAGGGCGTATTGAAGGGATTGGCCCTCGGTATTGCCCATCTATTGAAGATAAAATTGTTAAATTTGCAGATAAAGAACGCCATCATATTTTCATAGAACCTGAGGGAATTTACACCCAAGAGGTCTACGTTAACGGCTTATCCACATCCATGCCTTTTGATGTGCAGTACGAGATGATTCGTTCGGTTCGTGGTTTAGAAAACGCAATCATTACCCGTCCTGCTTACGCTATTGAGTATGATTACGTCCACGGGAATGTCATCTATCCCACTTTAGAAAGCAAGACCATAGAAGGCCTATTTCTTTGCGGGCAAATCAACGGAACAACTGGATACGAAGAAGCGGCGGCCCAAGGTCTTATTGCGGGTATTAATGCGGTAAATAAGGTGCTTAGGAAGCCAGATTTTATTCCTTCAAGGCAGGAATCTTATATTGGAGTTATGTTAGATGATCTTACAACTCAAGTATTGGATGAACCTTACCGCATGTTTACGGGAAGAGCAGAACACCGCCTTCTTCTAAGACAAGATAATGCCTGCTTGCGCTTATCTCACTATGGTCGTGATCTGGGGTTACTAAGTAAAGAGCGTTATGAGCTTTTCGAACATCAAAAGCAAATTATAGAAGAAGAAAAACTTCGTTTAAGTAAGACATTCAAAAAATACGGGAATTCCGTTGTTTCCCTAGCCAAGGCTTTATGTCGTCCTGAAGTATCCTATGATACTCTTAGAGAGGTATTCCCAGAAGAAGTGCGTGACTTTGGTTCTATTCTCAATGCTTCTTTGGAAATGGAAATCAAGTATGCAGGATATATAGAGCGACAGAAATCTTTGATTCATAGTTTATCGAAATCAGAAAATATGACGATTCCTGAAGATATAGATTATCAAAGTATTTCCTCTTTAAGTTTAGAAGCCAGAGAAAAACTAGCTAAATTTACCCCAAGGACGATAGGGTCAGCATCGAGAATATCGGGCATAGCTAATGCTGATATTCAAGTATTGATGGTTGCTGTAAAAAAACATGCGCATAAATAAGTGTATTTTCTTAAATCTATCTGGGAAAACTATCTTTGAGCAGCTGCAAATAGAAGAAGCCCTTCTTCGCAACAGCAGAGAAAATTACTGTATTATTAATTTTGATGCACCTGAAGCTGTGGTTTTAGGTATTTCAAGACTCCCACAAGAAGATCTTTATCTTCCAGAATTACGATCCGATAATATTCCTATAATTAAGCGTTACAGTGGTGGAGGAACAGTATTTATCGATAAAAATAGTTTATTCGTAACGTGGATTATGAACTCTTCAGAACCCATGGCCAATTCTCAAGATTTGATGCATTGGTCTTATGAAATTTACTCCCCTATTTTCCCAAAGACATTTTCCATTAACGAAAATGATTATACTTTAGAAGAGAAGAAAATCGCAGGAAATGCCCAATATATCCAAAAATCTCGCTGGGTACACCATACAACATTTCTCTGGGATATGGATATAGAGAAGCTTTCTCGTTATCTACCAATACCCCAAAAACAACCGTCGTACAGGAAACAACGTCTACATCGAGATTTCCTCACAACTATTCGTCCGTGGTTCCCTACCAGAGAAAGCTTTTTCGAGAAATTAAAAGCATCAGCAGGTAGAGCTTTTCATTGGAGCGCCCTTTCAGAAAATGAGCTGAAGGACCTTCTAGAAACGCCCCACCGAAAGTCCACCACTTTATTGTAAAACTATTTCCTTCTACTCAACAGAATTAACGATTTCGGTTTTGCTGAAGAAATAGCTAATTTCTATAGCTGCGTTTTCCAAACTGTCAGATCCGTGTACAGCATTGATTCCAATAGATTCACCAAACTGAGCACGAATAGTGCCTTGAGCCGCCTCTTGAGGATTCGTAGCGCCCATAATTTCTCTATTGCGAACGACAGCATTATCACCTTCAAGAACCATAACAACTACAGGACCAGAAATCATGAAATCTACAAGTTCTTGGAAAAATGGACGAGATTTATGAACAGCATAGAATCCTTCGGCTTCTTTCGCTGATAGATGCACCATTTTCATAGCAGCTATGCGAAATCCAGCTTTTTCAAAAATTGCAACAATCTCACCGATATGAGCCTTACCAACAGAATCTGGTTTGATAATTGATAGTGTTTGTTCCATGTATACACAATCTCCTTAAACAAAATGAACTGAATACGGAGAAAATTATACCACGATCTTTAGGAAAGTCTAGCTCTTGTTCAATCCTTGTAAGTTCTTTTTTAAAGCAATAGGAAGAATCTCTGCTAGGGAAGCATTATCAGGAAGTTCCGTTATAGCTTCAGCTATCATCCTTTCAGCTGAAGATTTCGGATACCCTAACGCAGCTAAAGCTTGTATGCCATCTTCCATACACGAAGGCTTTGCAGGTTTCCAAGAAGTCAGTGTTTGAGAATCTAAAGGAAGTAATTCTGGAAGTTTCTGCTTCAGATCTACCATAAGCTTTTCTGCGGTTTTCTTCCCTATACCAGGAACTGATGCTAGGGCTTTTACATCCTCTGCACGCGCTATAGAACATAATTTGCTAAGAGCAAATGTATTTAAAATTGCTAGCCCTGTCTTAGGGCCTACTCCAGAAAACGATATTAACATGCGGAAACACTCACGTTCTCCTCGAGAACGAAATCCATAAAGAACATGCTCAGTCTCTCGCACAACCGTATATGTATAAACTATAACCTCGCGATGTAACAGCCCTGCTAACTCCATAAGCCATCTATCGGAAGCACAAATACTAAATCCTAATCCTTGGCATTCGATTACCATCGTTCCTGAACTCATGTAAGTAAGAATTCCACGAATATAGTCGTACATTATCGAACTCCTAAGAAATCATAAGAAGAAGTATGCGCATGGCATATGGCCAAAGCAAATGCATCCGCAATATCTTCACAATTGGCATTTAAAACATCAGGAATATTTAACATCTTACTAACCATAAGCTGCACTTGCTGCTTACTTGCGTTTCCTCTACCGACAACAGCCCTCTTAGCTACGTTCGGAGCATATTCAAAAACAGGGATATCTCTTAAAGCAGCTGCTAGCACAAGCACTCCTCGTGCCATGCCCAATTTTATCGTGCTTTGAGGATTCTTATGAACATATTGTGTTTCAAGAACGACAGCATCGGGAGTAATATCATTCAGTACTCCGGATATTGTTTGGAAAAGCTGTTTATAACGCTGCGTTAATGAATCTTTAGAAGATAAACGAATAGCTCCGTAACTATGAGCTCGGATCTTATAACGCTGTTCAACGAGGATAATTGCATATCCAGAAACTAGTGTTCCAGGATCTATCCCCATAATCAATTGCGTCATAATTAAGTTCCTTATTGTAGGCTTAAGAGAAAGCTTCCCAGAACAACTTAGTGTTTAGTCTAGCCTTATATCGTACAAGAAATCTCTATGTAAGATCTATACTCTAGGACCTTATTATGTGAGAAATTCTTGCACGCATTCTCTACTTGTACAGTCTAAATCCCTGCCTAAAAGCTGTTTTAAATGAGGAGCATTCTCAATATCCTCCAGCCCGAATTTCTTTCTAAGTGATTGTATCTGACAATACTGCTCTTCAATAACATCCTGTAGTAAGGCTACTTCTTTCTTCTTCTGAACTAGCTCATCTTGAATTTGGAGAATTTTTTGAGACCCCAGATTTGTGTGTTCAGACTGTCTATAGTACTGTAATTCTAGATTTAATCTTGCAATTTCTTCTTGATACTGCTTAAATTGATCATCCCGTTCCTGTCGCAACACTATTAAAGCTGCATTCAAATCAATGATCTCCTGCTCTTTCAATGAGCTTTCTTTAGATCTTTGTTCAAACATATCAGTTTCAGGAACACGAGATAACGTCAACTTATCTAACTGTTCCTCGAGGATCTTAATCTTATGTTCGTAACATAGACGCCTTCCTTCACTAATTTCTGTTTGCTGAACGCTCTCTATCAAATCCCTCTTCAATTCATCAATGACATCATTTTGATGACGTGATTGTTGTAGCTTCTCAGAAAGACGATGTTGTAACCAACTATTCTCACTTTTTAACTTCTCAATTTCAGAATTTTTAAGCTCATCACGAGATGCAAGTTCTTTCTCCAAAGCTACACATCGATGCTTCCATTCAGAATGATCATCTTGATCATGAGGAAGATCTACTTTCACTATTTCAGATTGATTGGATACAAGGTGTTCGCTCATCTTACTGCAAACATCTACTAGGGCATTACATGCGTATTGCCATTCCATAATGTCTGCATCTTTCCATCGACAGAGTAGCAGAAGCATAGATCTCGAGTACATACCGTAATGATTAGAAGAGGAGTAGGAGGAATTGCTAGACCGTATAGAAGTTAGATGCAGCTTAATTGCCGATAAGAGCCGCCGCAAAGGATACCTCTAAGAGTATATTATATTTTTCTGCGTTATAGCACAGAAGGGAGTTCTTGTCTCAAATTCACAGGCAAGAAAAAATATCCGAAAAACAGAGAAAATCTAAGTTAATGTTCTCTAGTGCAGATTTTCGAATCTTAGAATTTCACAAAAATTAAACGAAAATAAAAAACCAACCGCTCGTTCCATATTCAATAAGGAACACGAATTACTTGGTTAAGATCTGAACAAAAAGCAAGAAACTGCTCAGAACAAGACTCGAACTTGCACGGGCTTGCGCCCAAGGGATTTTAAGTCCCTAGTGTCTACCATTCCACCATCTGAGCAATAAAGAACCGTATCAATCATTAGGAAAACAACTGAAACAATTCGAATTATAGTTTTTAGAAGTTTCTTTTCTAATCGAAACAACAAAAACATAAGTCAAGATCTTACCAGAAGACTCTTTCTAGATCAATGGTTTTCAAAGAAGAAGACGAGCAAAATATTGGATGTTATTACTCATCTTCTGTAGGGAAAGAGGAGGGCAAAGGCTGTTCGCAAGCCGGAGCCACTTCCATTTCTTCTTCTGGGAAAATAAGAGACTGATCACCGGACAATAAAGCGTTGATCACATCAGAACTTTCAGCAACTAACGCTTGCAAAGACTCATCCAAATCTGCTGAAGTCTCAGTAGGATCAGACACAGACTGAGAGATAATCTCAGAAATCAATTTCGCAGGTGGAGGTAGCAGTGAAAACTTTTTCTGTTCGCTTAACTTATTTTCTTGTGATTCTTCCCAAAACTCTTCAGTAACGGCGTTAATAATCTCTTGAGAATCACCCGCAACTTCAGATACTTCTTTACTAGCCTTTTTACGCCCTTGCTTTTTCTTCTCTTTCCACTTATCTCCCTTACGTTCCTTTTTTTCTTTCCTAGCGGCAGGATAAGATGCTGATGTTGAGGGAGTTTCCGAAGATGAAGTTTCAACTGCAACAGTTTCTGAAGATCCTTCTTCAACAACCGTTACAGGAGCTGCTTTAGGTAACTTAATTAAAGCTTCACGACCCCCAGCAATCTTAATGCCACGATCTAATCCCACAGCTTTAAGATTGATCTTAGTATCGCGAATCTCCATTACTTCATAATCACCGGCAGGAACTATGAAGGGCTTACTGTGATCGCAATTACGAAAAAAACAAGTATTCCCTAAAGAGATCACTTCCACAGCTTCAACAACAAAAGGATCCTGGGAAAGATGCTTAGTATTGCGAACTGATAGTTTGTATCCTTCTCTAGACGTAATTACAGTTTCAATAACTGGATCTCTTGTAAAATACACGAATATAACCTTTTATTTAGAGTTCTTTGCTACATACTCTAATAAATCCACAATGCGGGTTGCATATCCTATTTCATTATCATACCAAGAAACTAGTTTGAAAAAGCGATCTGTTAACGCTATTCCAGCACCAGCATCAAATATAGAAGAATATTCGCATCCTATAAAATCAGAAGAAACAACTTCTTGATCAGTATAACCTAAAATCCCGCGCAGATTAGTTTCTGAAGCATTTTTAATAACAGCACAGATTTCTTCGTATGTTGTTGACTTTTGTAATCTCACAGTAAGATCAACTACGGAGACATCTGCAACAGGAACTCTAAAAGCCATTCCTGTTAGTTTATTTTTTAATTGTGGAAGACATAGAGCTACGGCTTTAGCAGCTCCTGTAGAAGCGGGGACGATATTTTGAAACGCTCCTCTGCCACCTCTCCAATCTTTCTTAGATGGACCATCTACAACGCTCTGCGTGGCCGTAGCGGCATGGACTGTGGTCATTAATCCTTCTTCGATACCAAAATTATCTAGTAGGACTTTAGCTAAAGGAGCAAGACAATTTGTAGTACATGAGGCATTGGAAATAATTACATCCTTTTCAGGATCGAACTTATTTTCATTTACTCCCATGACAAATGTTGGGACTTCTCCTTTTGCAGGAGCAGTAATGAGTACGCGTTTAGCTCCGGAGTCAAGATGCTTAGCAGCGTCCTCTCTTTTAGTAAATAATCCCGTACTTTCAACGACAACATCTACACCTAGATCTTTCCAGGGAAGCTTTTGAACATCACGTTGATCCAACAATTGAATTCTATGGCCATCAACTACGAGATGGCCATTATCATAAGACACGTCGGCAGAGAAACGCCCGTGAGTAGAATCGTACTTAAATAAATACGTTAAAGCTTCTCCAGGGACAAGATCATTAACAGCCACGACTTCAATAGAAGACTTTCTTTTAAGAATTTGTCTTAAAACTAATCTTCCAATCCGTCCAAAACCGTTAATTACAACTTTCATCGTTTTTCCCTAATAGTCAGTATTCGCAAAAAAAATAGCCTAGTTTGCTAAAAACTCTATAATACACTTTCGTGCATTATCACCAACTCTATTTTGCAATTTCAAAATACGTGTATATCCACCTTGTCTAGAGACAAAACGAGTGCCTAATTCATCGAAAAGCTTGTTTATCACTTTACGATCCACATTATAAACTGATAAATCGCCGGCCTTAGCTTGACGAGCTTCTTTGCTTGTCAATTTATTGTATCTAACCATAAGCCTAGCAACAGCTAAACGTCTTGCAGCCAATGTATTTTTCTTAGCCAAAGTAATCATTTTGTCCGCACAACGACGCAGCTCTTTAGCTTTAGGCAAAGTAGTCTCTATTCTTTCTTGATGGATTAGAGATTTCAACATATTAGCTAACATACAACGATTATGAGCAGAAGTACGACCAACTCTAAATTTCTTTCTAGCGTGTTGCATATACTTAATTATCCCTTGACGTTTTTAGACCGAATTTTTTCGGCATACCACTTCATTTTTTCTTTCACGTTGTCTAAGCCAACGCCGAACTGACTGAGATCCATTCCCAATTCAAGCTTCATTTCTTTCAACTTATTCTTAATCTCACAAAGAGACTTCTTACCAAAGTTTCTGAATTGTAGCAGGCGAGGCTCTGGCATAATAACCAACTCACCAATGGTTTCAATATTTGCATTAGACAAACAGTTTGTGGATCTTACGGATAGTTCTATCTCGTTAATACCTAAAACCAACTTATGAAGAATATCGTCTTTATTCTCTTTCTCAATAGAAATAGCTTCTTCAAAGACAATCTTCTTCTCATCCATTTTTTCAAAAATGGAGAAATGTTTAGTTAAAATTTGTGTAGAAAAAGCCAAAGCCTCTTTAGGCGATACCCTACCATCTGTTTCTACATACAAAATCAAGCGGTCAAAATCTGTATCTTGACCAACACGAGTATCTTCTACAAAGTAGTTAACTAAAACTACAGGAGAAAAAGCCGCGTCTAACACGATTTCATTAACACCTTTATCTTCAAGGATGATTCTCTCTGATGTAGAATACCCTCTACCGAAAGCCACTCTTAAAGCGACTTCAACCTGCATAGGTTGAGTTACAGTAAAAATCACATGCTCTGGATTAACAGCTTCAAACCCGCCTTCTTGCAACAAATCAGCCAATGTTACAGCTCTCTGACCACCACAGGCAGCCAAATCAGAGGCATCTATAGAAATCATAGACTTTAATAATTGAGGGCGACGACCGTCCTCACTGTCTTGGAAAGGATACTTCTTTAGTAAAGCACCTTTCAAATTTAAGACGATGTTTGTTACATCTTCTATGATCCCTTCAATTGCCATGTACTCGTGAAGCACTCCGGTCATGGAGAAAGAAATAATTGCAGGAGCTTCCAAACCAATTAGCAATGCCCTTCTCAAAGCATTACCCAAGGTATGACCCATACCTCTTTCTAGAGGCTCAGCGACAAAACGTGCGTGTTTATCGATCGACCCTCCGCTACCTTCTACAGTCATCATTTTGACTGACTTTGGCAATTCAAATTTATCGTATAGTAAATTTTGTGAATTATCCGACATCCCCTACTCCCTCCTTAAAACTACACTCTGCGCCTTTTTCTTGGTCTACAACCATTATGAGGAACAGGAGTTTCGTCACGGATGACAGAAACAACTAAACCAGCGGCTATGAGAGCGCGAACTGCAGATTCTCTTCCGGCTCCGGTGCCTTTTAAACATACTTCGACTTCTTTAAGGCCAGAATTCATAGCATTTTTTGCTGCGTCTTGGGCAGCTACTGTTGCAGCAAACGCCGAAGACTTACGAGATCCGGAATACCCAACTTTTCCAGCTGAAGCCCAAGAGATAACATTCCCTGCAGGATCTGTTATGGACACTATCGTATTGTTGAAGGTAGCCTTAACGTGAACAACGCCCGAAGGAATATTTTTTAACTGTTTTCTTTTTACGCCTTTTTTCTGCGTTTGATGTTTAACCAAAGCACGTTCTCCTAAAAAAATTATTTCTTCTTACCTGCGACAGTTTTGCGCTTGCCTTTACGTGTTCGAGAATTTGTTTTTGTTCTCTGTCCTCTTACAGGCAATGAAAGACGATGTCTTTGCCCACGATAAGCGTGGATCGAAATCAATCTTTTAATGTCTGACTGCACGCGGCGTCGCAAGTCTCCCTCGACCACATACTCTGATTGTAGGAGAGAATTGAGGCGACCGATTTCTTCTTCCGTCAATTCAACAGCCCTAGCCTCAGGATTTAATTGCAGCTTAGCAATAATCTCTTCAGAAAGAGCTGGCCCTATCCCATAAATATATGTAAGACTTATTTTTAATTTTTTCTTCGCAGGAATATCAATTCCAATGATGCGTGGCATACGTAGGGCCTCCCTTAAAGTAGTATAAGCATCTTAGGTCAAAAATTGTTATTTTTCAATGCCTTCCTTTGGGACGATCTTTTTTCAAAAAACTATCGTACCGGCGCATAAGCAAAAAGGCATCCACTTGTTTCATCGTATCTAAAACCACCCCAACAACGATCAACATTGCCGTTCCGCCTAAAAAGTAACTTACATTGGCATCTACATGAAGAACGCGTCCTAAAATAGATGGCAAAATGGCAATAACAGCTAGGAAGACCGCTCCTAATAAAGTCACGCGGTTCATAGTGTATTCTAAATACGTTTGTGTAGGTTTCCCTTGTCGAATTCCGGGAATAAAGGCGTTATTCTTTTTCATTTCAGAGGCAATCTGTTCTGGATGGAACTGTGTTGCCGTCCAAAAATAGGTAAAGAATATTATAAGCAGAACATAGCACAAAGAGTATACCCAGCCCCCTGGGGATAACATCATTGCGATCCGCTTCAGCCAAGAAGAATCCGAGGACATAAACTGTCCTATAGTCGCAGGAAACATAAGCAAGGACGATGCAAAAATAACAGGTATAACGCCCGCGTAGTTAACCTTTAGCGGCAAATAGGATCCTCCTCCGGGGATTTCTCTCCTACCAATTACTCTACGTGCATATTGCACGGGAATTTTCCTCACGCCTTCAATGATTAATATCGTTGTGACAAGGACAAATACAAAAATAAAGCACAACAATAGGAGTGAGAATAAACCTAGTTGAGAAGGGTCTTGAGAACCAAGATTTAATTTATTTACTATCGATCCCAAAACAGAAGGGAAAGAAGCTAAAATCCCAAGACTGATAATTAGGCTAACGCCATTACCAATACCCTTATCAGAAATCTGTTCACCAATCCACATGAGCAACAAGGTTCCTGTCGTCATAACAATAACCGTTGTCATATAGAAGATCCAAGGGCCTCCAAATAACTTAGAGGATAATAGAGTTGGGAGCACTATGCCCGGGATAGACATATTCATCTTTAAAGCGAACTTAGCAAAAAGCAATGACTGAATAAAAGCTAAGCCAACAGTAAATAGACGGGTTAATCTACCTATCTTTCTTTTCCCTTGGTCAGGGCTCTCTCGCATTTCCCTCTGAATGGAAGGCATAAATACTAAGAGAAGTTGCACAATAATCGATGCTGAAATATACGGAACCACACCTAATGCGATAACCGTCATTTGTGCAAAGGCTCCTCCAGAAAAAATATCAGCTAACTGAAACAAATTCTGACTGGAACCTAATAGTTGTTTAAAATAAGCAACGGCGCGCTCCCCGTTAATTCCAGGGACAGGAATGAACACGCCAACTCGGCAGGCCGCAAGTAAAGCAAACGTAAAAAATAACTTCTGCCTTAACTCAGCAATGGAAAATATCTGTCGTAAAGTTGTCATAGTCGGGCCCAAAAATTTTTATCTTTAAGCAACACCAATAAGGTTTCGTACTCCTTGAGACAATACCACATTAGCATCCTTCCAGATAAATGTTTTCTCTAATTCGCCTTTAACAATTACTTTTACTCGAATAGCGTGCTTATCTATGGCTTTTTTCTGCTTCAATGCATCCAAAGTAATTTCCTCTCCTTCGTTGAACAGGCTATTCAAACGTTGGGTAGTGATTTCTTCTACACATTCATCAAAGCGTGCGTGAGAAAACCCTCTTGTAGGGACCCTTCTATAAAGAGGAACACCGCCCCCTTCATAACCAAATCGGCGTTTATAACCAGAACGACTTCCGTCCCCTTTATGGCCTCGGCCACTGGTTTTACCGTGTCCCGAACCTGGGCCTCTTCCTAATAATTTTTTTCTTCTCTTACGTGGTGAAGGATCTTGTAACGATTCTAATTTAATCATGTGTCACTCTTCTCCTTTGTAAAACGTCTTTCCTGCTAGAAAGACTCAAGAGAGCTTTAAAAGCAGCCTTTACTTGATTCATGGGGTTATTTGAGCCTAAACTTTTAGCAACAATATTTTTGATTCCGGCCATTTCTAAAATCAGACGAATGCGAGAACCTGCCACAATTCCAGTTCCTGGTTTAGCGGGTTTCAAAAGCAACTGAGCTCCGTCCTGATCAACTAGAACCTCATGAGGAATGGAATCTCCATCCAAAGTTTCAATAGTGATTAGATTTTTTCTCGCAGCTTCTCCACCTTTGCGAATAGCGTCTGTTAACTCGTTAGCTTTGGCAAAACCGCAGCCCAAACGTCCTTTACCGTCACCCACCAAAATAAGCGCGGAAAAACTAAATTTACGACCGCCCTTGACTACTTTTGAACAACGATTGACAACAAGAACTTTCTCCTCTAGCTGATCTTCTTTGTGAGAATTCTTTGATAACGTCATCTCTTTAAACCTTTCTTAAAACTGTAATCCGCCCTCTCTAGCACCGTCAGCAACCATGGCAATAACTCCATGATATTTGAAAGGACCACGATCGAAAACGACTCGATCTACTTGAAGATTTTTCCCTAGCTCGGCAATTTTGCTTCCTAACGCTTTAGCAACGTCTTGATTCTTTTTAGTTAATCCGGAAGCTTTACTTGATTTCGCCATAGTTGAGACAGAAGCCAAAGTTTTGCCAATAGAATCATCAATTAATTGTACATAGATATGCTTGTTAGTCTTTACAACAGACAAGCGAGGCTTTAAAGAAGAGCCTCTTAAGACTTTACGCACTCTTAAAGCCCTACGAATTTTCTTTTCAGACTTCTTGAATAACGAATTTTCCATAACCTAACTCTGCCTTGCTACACTATTTTTTACCTGTTTTTGCCGCTTTTCCAGCTTTACGACGGACATACTCGTTTTCGTAGCGGATCCCCTTCCCTTTATAGGGCTCAGGACGACGTTTAGCGCGGATATTAGCAGCAAACTCTCCGACTAGCTGCTTATTTATTCCCTTCACAGAAATCAAAGTGTTCTTTTCGACAGTAACTTGAATGTCTGCAGGAATAGGAATTTTTGTAGGATGAGAAACTCCGATCGATAAATCCAAAACTGATCCCTGAACAGCAGCTCTAAAACCGACTCCTATCATTTCTAATCGTTTTTCGAACCCTGCGCTGACTCCTTGAACCATGTTAGAAATGAGAGCCCAAAATAAACCTTGCACACGACTTGGTCTATCAACAACATTGGGAGCTGGGGAAACAAACACCTCTTTGTCTTTAATTTCGACAACTACTTCTGGAGCCAAAGTTTGTGTTAAAGAGCCCTTAGGACCTTTTACTACGATTTCATTATTTTGAAGGGAGACCTCTACTCCTTGAGGGAGTACAATAGGGTCTCGAGCTTTACGAGACATTCTTTACCGTCCTATAAATTCTTTTATCCTGTTACCAAACCAAACAGAGTAGTTCACCACCAATATTTTTAGCTCTGGCTGTTGATCCATCCAATACTCCTTGAGATGTGGAAAGAACGGAAATTCCCATATTTCCGAACACATAAGGAATCTTTGCTGCGGGGACATAAACCCTTCTAGAAGGTTTAGAAACTCGCTTCAATTGGCGTATCACAGGCCTACGGTCATCACTATATTGTAAAAAGATACGCATTGTGCGTTTGCGATTTTCTTCTTTCACCAAATAACGAGCTAAAAACCCGTGGTGTTTCAGAATTTTTACAATCGACTCACGCATTTTGCTATGTTCTAAATCCACATATAAATGCTCTGCTTTCAAAGCATTTCGGATTCGTGTTAACAAATCGGCTATAGTATCACTAGTCATGCCCATACGATCTTATATCTCCCCTATTGAGCCTTCTTAAAGCGCAAACCCATCAACTCTAAAAGAGTAGTGCATTCAGCATCTGTTTGTGCTGTCGTTACCCAAGTAATATTCATTCCTTGAGTTCTCTTAACGCGATCTAAATCTACTTCAGGGAAAATCTGTTGATCTTCTAGCCCTAAAGAATAACATCCGCGTCCATCTCCTTTTTTCGAGAAACCACGAAAGTCACGAATTCTAGGAGAGACTATGTTGCAAAAACGATCCATAAAATCGTACATACGTTCACCACGTAATGTTACTTTGGCCCCAATGCCTTGTCCTTCACGGAGCTTGAAGCCCGCGATAGAATTTCTAGCTTTCGTTACCAAAGGCTTTTGTCCGGAAATCATAGAAAGTTCTTCTAAATGAGCCTGGAAAAGATTCTTATCCTTAGCTGCTTCTGCAAGACCCATGCTTATTACAATTTTTTTAAGAACAGGAATTTGCATGGTATTGGTATACCCAAACTTTTCTTGGAGGGACTTTCGGATCTCTTCAGTATATAGTTTCTTTAACCTGCTCATATTAACCTTTTCTCTCTTTCACAAAACGATACAGTTTGGAAGTGCCGTCTGGAAATTTATTCCACAACTCTCGTCCTTTCTCAGTAACTTTGACAGAAATCTTTGCTGGAGCTCCTTCTATACTTAAACGAACATTAGAAACGTGTATTGGAGCTTCAATACTAATCCTTTTACCTTTAGGATTTTCTTGACTGCGCTTGATATTTTTTGTGCGAACGTTGATGCCTTCAACGACCACTTTATTTTTTTCTCTAAGACAGGATAAAACTTTGCCTTGTTTTCCCTTGTCGTTCCCGGCCAGCACATAAACCGTGTCGCCAACACAAACACTACGTCTTTTCATATCTTTTCTTATCCTTAAATCACCTCAGGAGCCAAAGAACTAATTTTCACGAAGCCACGATCCCGAATTTCTCGAGCTATCGGACCAAAAATTCGTGTTCCTTTGGGATTTCCTTTTTCATCGATAATTACACAGCTATTAGTATCGAATCTCAAAGAAGAACCATCTTTTCTAAGAATATCGCGACGTGTTCTAACGATTACAGCTTTAACCACATCGCCCTTTTTAATAGAGCTATCGGGTTCAACATCTCTAACAGAGCATACAATGATGTCACCCACTGTAGCGTAGCGTCTACGAGAACCGCCCAAAACTTTAAAACACTTTACTTTTTTAGCCCCGGTATTATCGGCAACTTTTAACTGACTTTCTTGCTGAATCATAACTGCATCTACCCAATGTTGCTAATCTACCCAACTAACTTATGCGCTCAACAACACGCCATCTTTTTAACTTAGACAAGGGTCGCGTTTCTTGAATTCTAACTTTCTCGCCTTCAGAAACGTTCAAATCATTATGCGCATAGTACTTTTTAGAGTCTCTAACAACTTTAGCGTACTGAGGATGAGAGTATACTCTTTCAACTCGAACAATTACGGTTTTATCCATTTTCGACGAGACAACAACGCCCACCTTGGTTTTTCTAAGGCCTCTTACTTCACTAGCCATCGATTTTTCCCTCTTTTTCTTGTTTGACCGTCATAGATCGAGCTATGTTTTTCTTATACATAGAGAACAGGTGCGTCTTGACAGCTTTATTTTGCAAACCGACCTCTGCTCTCAAAGAAAAAAGAGCTTTCTTATTTTCATGGATAAATGCATCTAGCTCGTCTGTGCTTTTCTCTCTAAGCTCAGCCAACAATTTCTTCTTTCCTGCCATATAACTTATACCCTTTCGACCCGCTTAACAAAACGCGTTCTTATTCCTAATTTTGCTGCAGCTCTTCTTAAAGCGTCTTGAGCATCTTCTTTAGAAACGTTAGCCACTTCAAAAAGAATCCTTCCTGGTCGGACGACTGCTACCCAATGGTCTGGAGCCCCTTTACCTTTACCCATACGAGTTTCTGCAGGCTTCTTAGTTACGCTTTTATCTGGGAAAACACGAATCCAAACCTTTCCCTTACGTTTTAAATATCTATTGATGGCAACCCTGCAAGCTTCTATTTGCCGACTAGTTACCCAACCTCTTTCCAAGGTCTGCATTCCGAATTCGCCAAAGTCAATAAAAGTAGCACCCTTGCTTAGGCCTGCAAATTGACCTTTTTGCTGTTTGCGAAATTTTGTTCGTTTAGGCATCAACATAATAATTCACACACCCTTATTTACAGCTATTGTGCGGTAGAGACCGCAGAGCCTGCGCTGGCATTAGCTGTAGAGGTTTTCTCTCCAAGATTAATCCAGACTTTTACGCCGATAATTCCATAAGTAGTCTCTGCAGATGCTGTGGCGTAATCAATATCAGCTCTCAATGTATGCAGAGGAACGCGACCATTTTTATACCACTCAGAACGAGCGATTTCAGCACCCGCTAATCTTCCAGAAACTTGAATCTTAACGCCAATAGCGCCAGCTTCCATAACGGATTGCATAGCTTTCTTCATGGCACGCCTAAAGGAAACGCGGCGTTCGATTTGTCTAGCGATATTGTCTGCAACTAACTTAGCATTCAATTCGGGGCGTTTGATTTCTGCGATTTCTACCCAGACTTCTTTACCAGTAAGCTTTCTTAACTCTTCTTTTAAAAGATCTACTTCAGCACCTTTTTTCCCGATGACGAGTCCTGGGCGAGCCGTTTGAATTGTAACTTCAATCTTACCGCTCATACGTCTTACGACAAAACCCGCAGCTCCTTGACAAGAAGGTTTCTTTCTTAAGTGTTCGCGAATTTTAACATCTTCGATAAGAAACTTACCAAACTCTTGTTTGTTTCCGTACCACAGGGAACGCCATTTTTTAGTAACGCCTGTACGAAAACCAATTGGACATCCTTTCTGACCCATAATTTCTCCTACCGCTCCCTCTCACCAACAATAACAGTTAGGTGGCTAGTGCGTTTTAAAATTGGGGATCGCCCTCCCCGACTTTTTGATTTAGTTCGCTTATACACAGGGCCTGCATCCACTCTAACTTCGATAACATTCAATTGCTCACGTTTTACATTTTCGTTGAGCTCGGCGTTAGCTACAGCACTATCCAAAACTTTTTTTAGACATCTTCCAGCTTTTAATTGAGAAAAACTCAATTGCTTTTGAGCTTCCATAACACTTAAATTTCTCATAAGCCCAGCAGCCAGTCGAGCCTTGCGAGGCTGAACCCGTATGTAGCGGGCGGTCGCTTTAAACATAACGCGTCTCCTTTAGACTTACCCCTTCTTCACGGGATGACTTTTAAACATTCTTGTGGGAGAAAACTCTCCCAACTTGTGCCCTACCATGGTTTCTGAAACAAAAACCGTTAAAAATTTTTTTCCATTATGAACTTCAAATGTGTGTCCAATCATCTCGGGGGTAATCATAGAACGACGAGACCAAGTTTTAATTGGAGCTTTCTTCTCCAATAAGTTCATGGCGCGCACTTTTTTTATCAGACTGTGATCAACAAAAGGACCCTTTCTTAACGATCTTCCCATAATCCCTATTTCCTACGATCTTTAACTATCCACTTATTGCTTTTGCGCTTGTCACGAGTTTTTAGACCTTTCGTAACTTTACCCCAAGGAGTTCGTGGAATATAACCATTATGACGGCCTTCACCTCCCCCGTGAGGGTGATCGACAGGGTTCATTGCAGTACCACGAACGGTTGGACGAACGCCCTTCCATCGCTTTCTTCCCGCTTTACCGTCAACACATAAATTATGATCGGCATTAGAAACTTCGCCGATAGTAGCTCTACAACCTTCGTTTAGCATGCGGAACTCGCCAGAAGGCATTTTTAGTGTAACATATCCTGGAGTTTTAGCAATAACCTGAGCAGCCAATCCTGCGGATCTTACTAATTTCCCTCCAGAATGGGGTCTCATTTCAATGTTGTGAACAGTTGACCCTAAAGGCATGCTTTTTAAAGTCATGCAGCAACCAAGTTTGAAAGGGCTGCCTTCCCCAGAGATAACTTGATCTCCTCTTTTAATGCCTTTTGGAGCTAGTATGTAACGTTTTTCTCCATCAGCATAATTTAATAAGGCAATGTAAGCGGAGCGATTTGGATCGTATTCAACAGAAACCACTTTAGCTTCGATACCATCTTTATTACGCTTAAAATCGATAACTCGGTATAGACGTTTAGCCCCTCCACCACGATGACGGCAAGAAATGTGACCCAAATTATCGCGACCACCAGAACTCTTTTTGAAAAACGACAGCTTCTTATTTGGCCGCACACTTTTTCTAGTTCTTTTTCCAGTCAAATCTCCTTGCCTGGTCAGCTCATCAAAAGCCGGAAGAACCAACTGTCTAGTCCCTGGAGTTACTGGCTTAAACTTTTTAAACATGTTTTTCTTCCCTCTACTCTAATAGATTACCCGATAGAATGGCCTTCGTAGAAGGTTACAACAGCCTTCTTAAATCCTGCAGTCTTTCCTTTTCGTTTTCCACGAAACATTCGGGCTGGCTGAGGCTTCACACATATCGTGTTTACACTTTTAACTTTTACTTTTTTATCCGCATAAATAGATTCCAAAGCTTGAGCAATTAAAGGCTTAGTAGCATCACAAGCCACAATAAATGTGTATTTTGGATGCTTACAGAAACTGCCTTTCTTTTTGCCCTCGCCACTTCCGAGACTTAAACCTTCTAGAGTTTTAGCTTTCTCGGTTACATAATGCCGCTTGATTACATCGTAAGGATCTTTCATGTCCTAAAATTCCCCTTTAATCTTTCGTTCCAGAAGTAAGATGCCCAACGAGTCCAGTGAGGGCCTTTTCGGAGATCACTATGTTGCGGGCGGAGACCAGGTCATATCCATTGACATTCATTCCATACGCAAAGCCACGCACAGCTGGTAAATTACGCAAGCTTAGTCTTAAACCTTCGTTGTTTTGAGCATGATTTAAATCATCGATGAAGAGAACTCCGCGACACTCCACATTGCAAGATTTTAAAAATCTCAAGGCTTCTTTTGTCTTTGGAGCAGTCAGACTTTTTGTGAACACGCTATCATCAGCTACAATCAATCGATTCGTTTGAATCTTTTGAGATAGCAACAAGCGAATTGCCGCTCTTTTTTCTTTCTTATTGATACGAACGTGTTGATCGAACTTGGGTTTAGGACCGAAAACAATTCCACCACCACGAAACTGAGGAGCTGCCAAACATCCCTGACGAGCATTTCCGGTACCTTTTTGTCTAAAAGGCTTTTTCGTGGAATGGCTAACTTCTGAACGGTTTCTCGTGCATGCGGACCACTGTCTTTTATTAGCGCGGATTGCCACAATATAGTCCTTCACTAATTGAAGCCCATTTCCTTCCTGAGCAAAAAAGGCATCTGGCAATTCAACCTCTCCCGCCTTATTCCCAAAAAAATCAAACTTTGATAATAAAACCATTAGGACCTCTTCTGTATTACGCCTTTGCTCTGGAAGAACGTCTTACGACAACAACAGAGCCCCTAGGACCAGGGATCGCCCCCTTCACCAGCAATACTTTTTTCTCTAAATCTATTTTTATCACTTCTAAATTCTTAATGGTTACGTTAACCGCTCCCATATGACTAGGACGCTTGCTTCCAGGGAAGCATCGTCCAGGAGTTGAGCGCATTCCTATTGAACCCGCATGACGATGGAACCCAGAACCGTGAGTTTTAGGTCCTCCACGAAATCCGAATTTCTTCATGACCCCCTGAAAGCCCTTACCTTTAGAAACACCACTAATATCTACGGACGAGACATCTTCAAAAACTTCTAAACCAAACTCGCTTCCCAAAGAGGCTTCATTAACTGCATCCTCAGAAACGCGCACCTCTTTTAATGTACGAAAAACACGAGAGCCTGATTTTTTAAAATGCCCGAGAATAGGCTTATTGACACGTTTTTGCAGAGTCTTTTCCGGAACGCTGATTTCATCCGCGCCCATCTGAATAGCGTTGTAACCATCAGTCGAATCAACTTTTATCTGAGAAACGACATTGGGACTCATGCTAATTACTGAACACGCAACCAGATTTCCATCTTTGTCAAAGACATGAATCATGCCTTCCTTTTTTCCCATTAAGCTAAGCTGAGATCGCATATAATTACCCATTAATACACTGGACTGTTCGCACTCAAGTGAGAGCAATCAGGTAAGTCGTTTTAGCATTTTTACTCGTAGAATTCCCTAAAAGGAAAAGGAACCTTTTCCTTAAGAAAATAAAGGGACAGGTTATCAGAGGGAGGAGATTTTTACAATAAGAAAAAGCGGGAACAACTTAATGAGAGAAAGATAAAAAGTTCTTATAAAATTTTATTCCCCTAATAAATAAAAAAATCGCTTCTAGAAAACCTAGAAGCGATTTACAAGATTATCTGAAACTGACAAATCTTTTTCTTAGGAAGAAGTCCACAAGCTGTAAAGACCAATAGCGCTGGAAATTGAAACGGCTCCAGATGTTACAGCTAATCGGACGGAGGCCGCACAAGGGAAAGGAATAAATTTGACTACATCAGCAATTAATTCAAATGCTTTTTCTAATATTCCAAGTATAATCTTCTTAACAGCAGCAAAGTGCGATGCTTTCAATTGTCGAGACACCTGGCTGTAAACCTCAGCGTTTACTTCCGTCTCAACTCTAGCTAGCTCTAATCCTTCAGAAGCACGTTTATATGCGCGATTTTCGTATAACAGGGAAGCAGCTCCACCGATAACGCCTGCAGCATGGTTGGCTGTCATCATATACGTTACCCCGTCACCCAATCCAACCTTAGCCGTGTCAGGAAGAAAAGGCTGGTGCGCAAGCTTATTGGCCAAAAGCACCGGACGACAAACTCCGAACGTTCCGACAAAAGTTGCCGCGCCTATCGCAGAACATCCTTCTTTAACTGCTGCCAATACATGATCACCTCTAGTAAGGTAGAGCTTGTTGTAAAGCACGCCTTTTTCAGCGTTGCCAAAATTGCCTTCCTCGTTTGAAGAAAAACATTTCCTAATATGGTTAAAACAATTTTTAGAAGAGGAGACAAATCCTGGAATTGCGCCGTTGAATACGTTAGCTAAAGCTAGAACAGATCTTGTTGTTCCCAAAGCTCCAGCCACATTTTTAGCCACCTGAAGAGCGGGGCCGGTCTCTCCTGAACTCTCAATAACACCGCAGCTAAATTCGGAAACCGATTTAGCTAATTTAAACGTCTTGTCTAGATTTTTTGCACCACTAACGAAGCGCGTTAGATGATTGTTTCCACTAGTAAAAAACTGCTTAATACAGTTCCCGGAACCAACTCTTTTAGCCTCAAGCGCTGCTGTTTGCATAAACACGTTTTTGCCTGCCATGACAAGGCCTGTCACACGTGGCATTGCGGACGCCATATCCACCTCCCCAAAATTAAAGGGTTTTTAGAATAGAACAAATATGTCAGGGAGCAATTGTAACACAAAAGCAACTTAATAGAGCAAAGGAACTTGAATTATCTTGAAATTAATCTCTTTTAGTAAAAGATAATTTGAGTTTATGCTGAGAATGACCGTTCAAGAAAGTTTTTGAGTCCATCACTCCTTTGCCTTCGGGCTGAATTTCTTTTAAGCAAACAGCTCCTTCAGAACAAGCAATGAGAAGTTCTTGTTGACCCGACACGATAATATCCCCGGGATTGCCATAAACCCGTTTGTCAGCAACCAGGGAAGCCTTACGAATAACCAAACGCTTTTCTGGCTTATCTTGATAGGAATAGAGCGCCCAAGCTCCCGGAGCGGGTGTTACACCCCGTATTTGAGCGTACACTTTATCGGCGGGACGATCCCAAAGAACAAACCCTTCTTCCTTGGACAGCTTTGGAGCAATGGATGCTTTCGACGAATCCTGGGGGGTATGAGAAATCGTCCCATTAGAGATTTGTTGCAAAGTTTTTATTAGGATCTCCCCACCTTGATTGGCCAAGACTTCTGCCAACTCTCCTGCCGTCATATCAGGCCCTACAGGAACATAGGATACGCCGGCAATGTCTCCGGTATCCATACCAGCATCCATGCGAATTACAGTATTCCCAGACTGCGTGACGCCATCCATAATACATCGCTGTATGGGAGCTGCGCCTCGATAGGCTGGCAATAGGCCCGCGTGCAAATTATAACAGCCGTATTTTGGGACGTCTAAAACAACTTGGCGCAAGATAGCACCGTAAGCGACAACGACAAATACATCAGCTTCAAAAGCTCGCAACTGCTCAATGAATTGAGGATCTGAAGCTTTTTCCGGCTGTAAAACAGGAAGATTCTTAGATAACGCTAACGTTTTAACCGGGGAGGGGATGGGTTGCGATGAACGTTTTTGAGGTTTGTCTACACGAGTAACTACCCCTATAACATTTACATCATGATGTAACAAATCTGCTAAAACCGTGGCGGCAAATTGCGGGGTGCCGAAATAAATAACCTTAAGACTCAATGAGAGCTCCCTCCTTATCCACACTCTCTTCTTGGAATGCATCTTTAGTAGCCCCGCGTTCTATTCCACGTTTGCTGGGATTTTGACAAAAATGAATAAAATTTTGAACTTCAGGAATATGACCATACTCCTCTTGAGCTTCTAAAAGAGCTTCGGAAAAACTGTCTTCGGAACGATAGACTTTTTTAAACACCTTGATCAAAGCTAAACGTGTTTCAAAGGGCACCTGTCGTCTCTGCAATCCGACTTTATTAATACCACCTAGTTGATAGGGATTTCCTGTACCTATGGTATACGGAGGAATGTCCCTGCGGACACCACTTAAAGCTCCAACCATGGCGTGAGCGCCAATACGTACAAATTGATGCACTCCCACCATTCCGCCAATAATTGCGTAATCCTCTACGACAACGTGTCCAGCTAATTGAGCGTGATTACTTAAAACTACGTGACTCCCTATCACGCAATTATGAGCCACGTGAGCCCAGGGCATAATAAGACAATTATTGCCTATCGAAACTGTTGTCCCTTCGAATGTAGATGAAGTAATAATGGCGAATTCGCGGATCTCGCACTTCTCTCCTATAGTGACATAGGTCTTCTCCCCCTGATATTTCAAATCCTGAGGTTTGTTCCCAATCATTGCGGATGGCCAGATCGTTGTTCCCCTACCTACAGTAGTGTATCCATCAATATATGCATAAGATTTTACAACTACATCATCACAAAGGGTCACCGTAGATTTAATAACAACATACGGCTCAATAACAACATTCTTTCCGATTTTAGCCCCGGGTTCGATAATTGCTGTTGGGTGAATGTTCGTCATACGTCTCCGTTAATCTAAAGATTCCTTATCTACAAGAGCAAAGCTCAGTTCTCCCTCAGCAGCAACCTGAGAACCCACACAAGCTCGAGCCGAAGCTTTCCCCCCCTTCGAAGAAATCAATGAAAACTCAGCGCTCAATGTAAGAATATCGCCAGGCCTAACTGCATGACGAAACTTTGCTTTCTGTATTCCCAAAAACAAAGCCAATCTTTTATTCCTGTCGTTTTCTAAAACCAAACCCAATAAAACCCCGGCCGCTTGCGCTAAAGATTCCAATATTAACACTCCGGGCATAATGGGCGCCTCGGGGAAATGCCCTACAAAAAAAGGCTCGTTTATTGTTACGTTTTTTTGTGCAACAATAGATCGTTTCTCTAAATCATAAGACAACACCTTATCCACAAGCAAAAAAGGATAACGATGTGGAAGTAAGTTTAATAATTCTCGTAATTTAATTACAGGCGCCTCTTTCATCTATAACTCATTTCTTAGGGTTGTAGCTCTTCTAAAATCTTTCTACCCAAGGCAATATTCGAAGAATGTCCCGATCCTACAGCAACAATATGAGCAACAAAAGGTCTACCCACCAGAGATAGATCTCCTATTAAATCTAGGATCTTATGTCTTACAGGTTCATCTGGGAACCGTAGTTGCCCCAGGCTAATAATGCCATCATCTTTAAAGACCACGGCATTTTCTAGGCATCCTCCTCTAATCAACCCCCTATCCATTAAAAAGCATAACTCATTGTATAGAGCAAATGTTCTACAAGGAGCGATTTCTTTACGAAAAGACTCTTCTGTTATAACAAAGGAGCGATATTGCGTTCCTATAGTGGGACTTTGAGGATAGTGTAAAGTGTAGGAAATCTTCAATTCATCACAAGGAAATGCAGCTAGAAAAGTATCCTGAGTTTGATAGTACACAGGCCGAGCTAGTTTGGCGATAGGGACGGTATCATTTTGCGTGCAAATGCCAGCTTCATCTATCAGTTGCATAAACACATGAGAACTTCCATCCCCTATCGGAATTTCCTCTTCGCCACAACGCACTATGACATTATCGATATTGCTCGAGCGTAAAGCGGCCATCAGATGCTCAACAGTGGCAATAACAGAATCCCCCGAAGACAACGTGGTACTGCGTCCCGTATTGCATACATGAGGAAGTAAAGCGGGGATACGATCTCCCAAAAGATCGGAGCGGTAAAAGACTATTCCAGTATTTTCTTCAGCAGGTTCTAAAGTTAAAGTCGCCGATTTTCCAAAATGTATTCCCACACCTGAGTAATGTACTTTGCGCTTTAACGTTCTTTGAGCTCGTTCCAACATGCAAAAACCTGACAAAGAGAGTCCGTATATTATCCTTTTTCTTTTTTAGCAAGCAAGCGATATCCAAAATAACATCCAATATACCCCACTGATAGCAAAGATAAAAGAATCATAGGGAAGTCTCCCCAAAATGCATATAGCGTGGGGTAATTGTACAATGGAAGATCCACTTGTAAAACTCCTGGAGAAGCTTTTCTAGAGCGAGTTTCATAGGGAAGCATATTTACAATCCTTCCGATTGAATCTGCTGCTACGGTAACTCCGGTATGACAAGAGCGAATACAAGGCATCCCTAGCTCTTGGTTGCGTAAAATTCCGTGATAAAAATGCACTTGTGGCAGCCTTGATGAAGGATACCAGCCGTCGTTGCTCAGGTTTACAAGGAGTTGGGCTCCTTCTTGCTTGTAATGGCGCAATAAGCTTCCGAAAGTTTCCTCATAACAAATAGAGACTCCCATTTTAGGCAAATTCTCTACTTGCATCACGCCGGAACGTTCCCCGGGTATACGCTGACACGCCAATGCGTATTCTGGGAAATATTTCTTACAGACAGACCAGCCGAATTTGCCTCCTGGGATATATTCTCCGCCAGGCACTAAAACACGTTTATCGTATCCGACAGGCTCCCCGTGTTGTGAGATGCACTCTGCAGCGTTATATAGATGTAGCTGAGCCTCTCGTTCTTCCCAACGTTCTAAGCCCATAAGAATAGGGCAATTAAAGTGGTTTGAAAGAGCCTGCATCCAGTCTATATTCGTCAGAAGATCATCTTGATGATTAAAGCATGTTAAGGGGGAGAGAATCTCTTGACTATCTTCATATGGATAGACTCTTCTATCTCTTCCAAAAGGTACAGAAACCTCAGGGAAAATAAGGAGATCGACGGGCTTTCTTACAATAGACGAAAGACTCACAAGTTTTTGCCAAGCCATAGCTGGGGATCCTGACCAAGGCCCGTCTAAAAAGGTTGAGGATGCTGGCTGTATAATGGCAACGCGAAGATTTTCTTCTGTTGAAAACGTCCGTTTGAGATATTCGTAATGTATTCCACCCAAGATATAAGGAAATAACAGACAGATCAACCAAGCAAGTCGAGAAAAACGCTTTTTTAATAAGACGTGATAAAAACTCATTCCTGTTGCCACTAGGGCAAAGCTTTCTCCAGCCCAACCAAAAAAACCACCAAACTGGCGTCCATAAGCACACGCTGTTATGGGCCAGCCCAAGTAATCCAACGACATTCCTGAACAGAGATAATAAAATCTTATCATCTCCATGCCCACCCAGAGTCCGGGCAAGCACCAAAAAATTTTTACATACTTTTTGCGCACTACATAGAACAATAGACAGGAGAAAGCGGTAAATAGCGCAGCCAATAAACTAGTTAGCACACACCAAACAAGATAGATAAATTTCCCCACATATAAATCGGAAAGCATCCAGGAGAAATGCGCTCCATGTATTGTGACGGACCACAAAAACAGTAGAAGAATCAGTAGTTTCCAAGAAAGACGAGGATTCTTTAGAGGCTCTAAGCTGTACCATAAAAGTCCATAACCTACGGCGCCTCCTAATAAAGATAAAACCCAGCTCATATCAGGTTGAGCAAAAGCTACTAGAATCCAGGAACAAAAAAAACTAAGAATTCTGAACAAAATGTTCCTATTTATTCATATTCAATCGAGCTTGTCTACGCTGATCAGCTTCATCGTATCGACGTTTTTCTTCTGGAGTTTCTGGGACAACCTGATGAACAGGAGTGGGGGCATTATTCTCATCTACAGCGACAAAGGTAAAGTAAGCCGAGGTAATGTGACGCCGCTCCTGCCTATAGATATTTTCTGCCCAAACTTTAACTCCAACTTCTAACGAAGTTTTCCATGTGCGATTCACAGAGGCTTTACAAATGAGATTTTCTCCCATATACGCGGGGGCATAAAAACATAAAGCGTCCACAAAAGCGGTTACGCAAATGCGTTCGGTATGCCTTTCTGCAACGACAAGAGCCAACCGATCCAATAAACTCATTAATAAACCACCAAACACGGTATTATTTGCGTTTAAATCGTTTGGGAAAATTTTATAAATATGGCCGTCAATACAACTAAAAGATACGGGCTTTTTCTTAAGCATTAAAAATTCCCCCGGGAAGAGATAACACTCCCAGCTTTTTGTTGGATAGTATCTTTAGACTCAAAGAAAATCAAGAGATTACTCGAAACGAATTTTCTATTTCGTTAGTAACTAGAGCTTCAAAAATTTCAAATAAATTTTTATAAAATAAATTTGTTCTATAACCCTATAAAAGGATTATTAACTTGAGTGAAACCAGTGCCTTTTTGTCGGTGTTTGATTTCATGTCTTATAGAAAAAAGCAAATCTGCATCAAAATCCATCTTAGATGCCCACTGCAAGTAGGACAGTGGGATTTCAGAAAAGCAACGTCCTTTATGTTTGCCTAAGGGCATATATTTCATTTTTATTGGCTTTGATAGTACTTGCTTTAGCTGTTCTATTGTTCGAAAACGTTTACAGAAATGTTTGAAAATGTTGATGTTGATCTCAACATCTTTCATAGCGCGATGATTGCCATCGTATGGGACATTGAAGTGTACAGCTAGGGCTTCCAATGAATTATTCGGGCTATCCCCGTATTCCTTAGCCAATCTCAAAGTATCGATAATACAGTACTTAGATAAAAAAGTTTCCCCAATACGCTCAGCTTCTTGAGTTAAGACTTGTAGATCAAAACCTACGCTATGTCCAACTATATAGTCACCTTCTTTCAAAAAGGCTTGAATTTTTGGAAATACCTCAGAAATCCTGGGTTGATCTTTTAACATTGCGTCAGAAATACGATGTATTCTCTGAGATTCTGCTGAAATAACGCGGTCGGGATTGATCAGGGTCTCCATGGAATCAATCACATTATCAAAAGTGAAACGCTTTGCAGCAAATTCAATAATACGATCTTTTTTTACATCTAACCCAGTCATTTCACAGTCTAGGCAAACAAAAATCGTATCTTTTAGTAAAGTCATGATTCTCTTTTATTCCTTAAGCAATTTTAACAATATCAATGGAGAGGCATCTATACTTACCTCTCTTTGAGAAACCGTTAGAGTATCAATCTGAACTCGCACTGTCTCTCGAAATTGCGGAAGCTTGATGTTTTTCGGCCATTCTATACAGAGAACATCGTCCTCTTCAGCATCTTGAAAAAGACTTTGCTGATTTTCTCCGATAGTATCTACACGATAAAAATCATAGTGGCAAATTCTTCGCGGCCCACTACCATACACATTTAAAAGGGAAAATGAGGGACTGGCGACTTCTTGGGCCAAGGTATCCCCCAGATACCCTTGTGCGACACCGCGCACAAATTCTGTTTTCCCTGAACCATAATCACCAAACAGAAACAAAACAACCCCCGGAGGAAGGGTTTTGCCAAGTTCGATACCTATACCCGCAGTTTCTTGAGAAGAATTGGTTACTCTTCTGTATCTACCCATTGACTAATATATACATGAAAGGCTGTATCATCCGCCAAACCTTCTACAAACTCGGCGATTTTGTCTTCCACTAGAGCATCTTGTAGCAAAGATAAGAAAGTGCTTTCTAGTTGGAACTTATTTTGATTTTGCACTTCTTCTAAAGTCATAGGACGCAAATATGAAGAAGTAAAATCTTCGATCAGCGCTGGCAAACTATGGAAGAGCTTTCCTGTGATAGCAGAAGCAAAAACAGTTTTAATAATGGGCTCTTTAGGAGGAACTATATATTCTTTGATCATATTTGGATCATCGGAAACCAAAAAACGCTTTACACGCACACCACTTTGACGCTCTGTATTCTGGGGACAGGACGATAGCCAGTCATAAATAGCGTCTTGAGGATCAGCATATACATTGTCTGCAAACACTTTCCCCGTGAAAGGACAGATGTAAATTCTTTTTGTCTGTTCGTTAACTTCTGGTTTCCCAGAGCAAATTTGTATCTCTGTTTCTCGCCAAACTTTCTTGTCTTTTTCAAGAATTTGAATGGCATCTTCTGGGGTTTTAAAAATTATTTTGTCCCGAACAAAAACCACAGGATTTATATTTAGAGCTTGTTCCAAATAAAATAGATACGTAGCCAACAATTCTGGTGCTTTTTGTTTTCCCAAAAACTGGAGGAGTTTCTTCTTGATACTTCCAGAAATATTCATGCCCATCCCTTTTTCAGCTAATGAAGCAAATTACAAGTTTTCCTGGCCTACTGAAGAAAAATTATTTTTCTCAAACAATAAACGCAAGAATAGTTTAGCTCTGTTTCTCATTAAATCAATCATACTAGCATAACACGAGAATTATGTTGAACATAAAGCTACTAACCCTCTTTCTTAGCTAAAAAGATAAAGTTATTATTCGCAATAATGATAAGAACAGTATTGTTGAAAAAATTGCCCGGGCTATGCCTAGAGCAACTTATTCCAGTTTCAAACGAAATTAAATAATTACCTAATATGTCTTAGGAAATATCTTATAAAATACTTCAACCTTTTAAAAAGTTAGTAAATAGAACTAATCCAGCTTTATTAAAACTGCTCTGCACCTTGCCGAGGTATAACCTCATGGGCACTCGTCTTATAAACATTTTCAATTTTGAAAAAATGTTTATAGAAATCTCCTAGGCCTCTATTCCCATAAATTCCCGAAACTCATCTTCTCATTATAACTGTTTTGAACATCTTTTTGTAACAGGCCTCAGTCAAATAATTTAGAAACAGGTCAAAACGAATCCTGACTAAATCCTGACTATATGGATACGCATGAAATGTTGTTTCTGTCTCAAAATAACCGTTCGTAAAGATGATCATTTGACTTTAGCCCCTGCTTATGACCACAGTATAGCCCTTAAGCATAGACGGGTTTTTCTCTTTTTCTTTGAAAAAGTTTCCGAATTGTGTTTTTTTTATTCCTCGTCTACAATCAGCCTGCGTGCAGCTGTGGCGGAACCGGTAGACGCGCTAGATTCAGGTTCTAGTGAGCTTATGCTCGTGGAAGTTCAAGTCTTCTTAGCTGCAAGTAACATTCAAAACGCATACCCCGAACTTATTGGAGAATTATGGTCAAAGTCGTATCTGCTGAAAATTTCGATTCCTTCATTGCCTCAGGCCTAGTGCTTATAGACTTTTTTGCTGAATGGTGTGGTCCTTGCAAAATGCTTTCCCCCGTCTTGGACAGCCTTGCAACAGAAATGCCTGCGGTACTCATTGGAAAAGTAAATATCGATGATCATCCTGCACCCGCAGAAAAGTACGGCGTTTCTTCGATTCCAACTTTAATTTTATTTAAAGATGGGAAAGAAGTAGATCGTGTAGTTGGATTAAAAGATAAAGATTCTTTAATTAAGTTGATTAATCAATACGCTTAACCTCCATTACGGATACAAGCACTTTGATTATTTTGTCGAACTGCTTCGAAAAGTACTACACCCACGGTTGTTGCCAAATTTAGAGACCTGACTCCAGGTTTCATAGGCAAGTAATAACAGTGGTTGTAGTATTTTTTTAATACTTCTTCGGGCAATCCCTTTGATTCGGAACCAAAAACATATACTCCATCCATAGGGAGAGAAACATCCCCATAGCACTGAGAACCTTTGGTTGAAAGACAGAAAACTTTGTTCTCATCGATACCAGACAAAGCTTCATCTAAAGAGTCTACAACAGATGGATTCACCTTATCCCAGTAATCCATCCCTGCGCGTTTAACAAATTTATCTAACAAAGAAAACCCTAGGGGCCTCACTAAAATCAATTCAGCACCTAGAGCTACACAAGTTCTTCCTATATTCCCCGTATTCTGGGGAATATCAGGATTATAAAGAACTACCTTCATGACGCCGAGTTTTCGTTCTCTGTATTTTTTGTAGCTACAGAATCTTCTGTAGTTTCAATTAAATTAATTTCAAAAATTAAAAGAGAGTTTGGTGGCAATTGACCAGATGTTCCATAAGCAAGATCTGGATGAATATAAAGAATACGAGTTTCGCCTTCTCTCATACCCTGCATTCCCATAGCAAATCCAGGTATTGTTTGTGCTAAAGGAAGAAGAATAGGTTCTTTATTAGCTTCAGAACTGCTAAAGACCTGACCATTGATAAAACTACCTTTATAGTGAAGAAGAGCTGAAGGTTTGCCTGTTATAACCTTACCAGAACCTTCTTTCACGATGCGGTATTGCAATTTATCAGGTTGAACTTCTACGACACCTGCATTCTTCTTATTTTCTTGTAAAAATTTTTCAGCTAGGGAGAGATTCTCTTTTGCTTTATTCTCGAAAATCTTTTGCTGTATTTCCGCCATTTTTTCCTCATATTCTGATTCTGTTAAAGGTGCTCTTTTGCATTCTAACTCAGCTTGCAATCCTTTAGCAACCTCGGTGATATCCATAATAATATCTTCCGACTTACGTAATTGTCTTGCCAGCAAATGACCGAAAGTACGCGATATCTGTTGATTTACAGAAAGTTGTGAATCATTGGCAGTGCTATTTTCTTCAACTTGTGGTGCTGGGCTCCCATTTTGAGAACTCTGATCACAGGAAGCAATGGAAAAGGACACAACCATTGTTGTTATAATTAAAAGCCAGCATTTTTTCATATTTTCTCTCCTATGGTTGTAGCCTAAACGCTCACGTCATATGGTGCTGTGCACCCGAAATAGGTATAAAATTATTTAAGAAGTTACCTTAATATTTAGTTCTTTTAATTGGGAAGTCATAATTTCTGCAGGGGCGCTCATCATTAAATCCGCAGCCTTTTGAGTTTTCGGAAAAGCTATCACTTCTCGAATACTCTCTGCTCTTGTTAACACCATCATAATACGGTCTAAACCTAAAGCAATTCCTAAGTGTGGTGGTGTGCCAAAACTCAAGGCGTCTATAAAGAAGCCGAATTTTTCTTTTATACTCTCTGGAGATAACTCTAAAATAGAAAATATTTTATTCTGCAAATCTGCGTTATGGATACGTTGCGATCCTGAAGCGATTTCATATCCATTAAGAACCAGATCGTAACTAGAGGAACGTACTGACAAGGGATCTGTATCTAATAAAGGAATGTCTTCCTCTAAAGGCGCGGTAAATGGATGGTGCTCCGAACATATTTTCCCATCTTCTTTAGCAAATAGAGGGAAATCCGTAATCCAAACAAAATTGTATTGCGATTCGTCGTATAGGTTGCGCTCCTTAGCAATCAATCTACGTAGATGATCCAAAGACTGATTAGCCACAGATTCTGGAGCTGCTATCAAAAGTAAAATATCGTTATCTTTGGCGTCGAAATCAGCAAACATTGCTTTAAATACTTCTTCTGAAGCGAATTTAGCTACGTTAGAGGCTACACTATTTTCTTGTTTTTTAATCCAAACAAGTCCCATAGCCCCGTAACGCTTTACAAACTCTGTATAAATATCTAGTTGTTTACGAGACATATCAGCGCCACCAGGAACACAAAAACCTTTTATTGTGCCTCCTTGAGCAAGTTGATCCAAAAATATGGAGAAAGAAAATTCTTTTGCATGTTCTCGACAATCACGTAATTGTAAACCAAACCGAAGATCCGGTTTATCTGTTCCGTATAAATCTTTGGCTTCCTGATATGTCATTCTTGGCAAAGGAAGATCTATGTTAATTCCTCGAACAGAAAAGATCTCCACGACTAATTGCTCAATAATTGGGAAGAGATTCTCAGGAGTAGCAAAACTCATCTCAATATCAATCTGAGAAAATTCGGGCTGACGGTCGGCTCGCAAATCTTCATCTCTAAAACAAGTAGCTATTTGGAAGTAACGATCTAGCCCCCCCACCATGAGAATTTGCTTAAACAATTGTGGAGACTGGGGCAAAGCATAAAAACTGCCAGGATATATCCTAGAGGGCACAAGGTAATCCCTAGCTCCTTCAGGAGTAGATTTCCCCAAAACTGGAGTAACAACCTCTGTGAAACCTTGTGTATCCATGTATTGACGGCAAGCCATCATAACTTTATGACGATAGATCAAGCGGTCCAAGATTTGACCTCTACGCATATCTAGGTAACGATACTCTAATCGCAATTCTTCATTCACATTGATATGATCTTCAGATATGGAAAAAGGAAGATTTCTTGCTTTTGACAAGATGTCAACTTGTTCCAAATCAACTTCAATATCTCCTGTAGCTAAGTTTGAATTTTCCATGCCCTCCAAACGTCGGCATACCGTTCCCTCTACAGATAAAACCCATTCCGAACGTACAGAATCCACTAATTGATGTAATTCAGGCTTTTCATCTTCACAACAAACTATTTGTGTGATTCCAAAACGATCTCGTAAGTCTATAAAAACAACGCCTCCATGATTGCGATAACGATGTACCCATCCAGACAGGCGCACACGTTCTCCAACATTGCTTAGGGATAATTCGTTACAACGATGTGTTCTGTATTTCATATAGCAACCTTTGCTCTACTTCTTGCTTTGAACCAGAGAACTCTTGACGTGAAGACATATCTTTTATAGTCAACTGCTCTGAAAGTAACTCTCTTTCTCCTACGAGACAAACAAAAGTTGCTTTCTCTGCGTCTGCTGTTTTTAAAGCGTTTTTTAATTTCTTATGCGTCCAATCAATTTCTGTGGGGATCCCCAATCCACGCAAATGCTGAGCCCAAATAAAACAAAATGAGTCTGCTTGTGATTCAACTGGGATCAAACGTAATTTATGAGACGACGGAAGTGTTATATTCCCTTGAGCTAATAAAGTCTGCATTACCCTCTCCAATCCAACTCCGAAACCGCAGGCAGGAGTTGATGGTCCTCCGGATGCAGCAACAAGACCATCATAACGCCCTCCCCCGCCAAGAGCATAAGAATGCCCTCCAAATGTCGTAATTGCTTCAAAAACTACGTCAGTATAATAGTCTAAACCGCGCACAAGCTTCGGATTAATGGAATGCGGAATATCTAAAGAGTTTAAAGCTGTAAGAATCTCATCGAAATATTTTTGATCTTCGTCAGAAATATACTCAAGAATCGATGGTGCTGATTTAATAATCTCTTGATCTTCTGTCTCTTTAGAATCCAGTATTCTCAATAGGTTTGTATTAAACCTTTCCTTACTTAAAGAAGATAGGGACTCAAAATGTTCGAGGAAATATTCTCGCAAAACTTTGTCATAGCGTTGGCGTGTAGTCCCTCCCCCCAAGAAATTCAACTGAATTTGCATGCCTTGCAGACCTACGGCAGAATAAAAATTCCAGAGTAAACTGAGAACCTCTGCATCACGCAAGGGATGACGAACGCCTATAGCTTCTAAACCAAACTGATGATGCTGGCGGTATCTTCCCGATTGCTGTCGCTCATAACGAAACATAGGAAGAATGTAATAAAATTTATTATCATCACGTTGATTCATAGAATTATCTATAAATGAACGTACAATCGGAGCTGTTCCCTCCGGCCGTAGTGTTAGTGACCGTCCCTTTTTATCTAGAAAGGTATACATTTCTTTTTTTACAATGTCACTTTGTTCTCCGGCATGCAAAAAAACTTCAGACTTTTCAAAAACAGGTGTGCGAACTTCCGAAAATCCATATAAATCGCATACTTCATGAATTACATCTTCTACCCGATGCCATAGAGAAGTATGTCTCCACATATGTTTTGCATCAGTAATGTAAGGGAATATGTCGAAAACCCCTTTGGGCAAAGCTACTTTCACCGTATGTCTTTAATTTTAATTGAATGATTTTAAGAGCAGAATATCCAAAATTCAGATAAAGAGCAAAATTAAACCCTTCCTACGCGAAGGTCTAAAGATTCACAAAAGAGAGGTTCTATAACCTCTTGTCGAGGAAAGCTGCTTTCATAAGCAGGTATTTGCAAGATTTTTGTCCAAGTTATCGTCTCATGAGAAAGCATTTCTTTATTGTCTTCGCCCCCAATTGGAGTTAAAAACAAGCTTATGAACAATACAACCACCCTCTTCACAATCTGGTTCCCCGATTCGGTTCCCTAATGTTTATCTCTGTAATAATACACTAATATAAGGATGCTAACTTTGGGTATTATTGCATCGATTTATACTAAAATAAGTAACAGAAAACTACAATTAATCAATATTTATGCGTACTACAGGGGACTATTACTCTCTTGTTTTTTCATTGCCCATATGTTAACCTCAGGTCGTCCCTCTCCACTGAAACTATATTAAATATTTAAACATGAGATCTTATGATGAATATTTGGACCAAATTCTTTCAGCCTCCCAAGCCCATTAAAGAACTTGATGATCCAGAGTTAGTCAAAAAACAATACAAGTATTGGAGAATTCGAATCTTCTACAGCATGTTTATAGGGTATGTCTTCTACTATTTCACAAGGAAGAGCTTTACCTTTGCCATGCCTACATTGATGACAGACCTAGGTTTTGATAAAGCACAACTAGGAATCATCGGAAGTACGTTATACATCAGTTATGGCATCAGTAAATTCGTTAGTGGTGTTATGTCTGATCAGTCAAATCCTCGCTATTTCATGGCTGTGGGTTTAATTATCACAGGATTCACTAATATCTTCTTCGGAATGTCCTCCTCTATTCTCTTATTTGCTTTATGGTGGGGGCTTAATGGTTGGTTCCAAGGATGGGGCTGGCCACCATGCGCACGTTTATTAACCCACTGGTATTCAAAATCTGAAAGAGGAACCTGGTGGAGCGTCTGGAGTACATCGCATAATATTGGCGGCGCCTTGATTCCTATTCTTACAGGATTTGCTATTGATTGCTGTGGTTGGCGTGGAGCAATGTTCATCCCCGGCATTCTATGCATTATCATAGGATTTGTTTTAATTAACCGCCTTCGTGACACACCCCAGTCACTAGGTCTTCCAGCCATTGAAAAATACAGAAAAAAACAAGAATCTAGAAAACACGAAGAAACAACAGCAGATATTCTAGAAGAAGAAGCTGAGAAGGAACTATCGACTAGAGAGATTCTTCTTACTTATGTTTTGAAGAACAAGTGGATCTGGTTATTATCTTTCGCCTCATTCTTCATTTATGTTGTCCGTATGGCTGTAAATGACTGGAGCGCTCTATTTCTTATTGAAACCAAACGTTATGCTGCTGTTAAGGCAAATTTCTGTGTTTCTTTATTTGAGATCGGAGGTCTTTTCGGCATGCTAATCGCTGGATGGTTATCTGATAAGATCACCAAAGGGAAACGCGGCCCGATGAATGTTGTCTTTTCTTTAGGGTTGTTATTTTCAATTTTGGGCATGTGGTTAAGTCGCTCTCAAGGTATGTGGTGGTTAGACGGCACCCTGCTCTTTGTTATCGGTTTTTTCTTATTCGGCCCACAAATGATGATTGGTTTAGCTGCTGCTGAATTATCTCATAAAAAGGCTGCGGGTACCGCTAGCGGTTTCGCTGGCTGGTTTGCTTATTTTGGAGCAGCGTTTGCTGGTTATCCACTAGGAAAAATAGCTCAAGATTGGGGCTGGAAAGGTTTCTTTGTTGCTCTACTAGGCTGCGCTTTAATCGCTCTGGTCTTATTCCTACCCACATGGAATGCCTCCGAGAGAAGTTTACAAACTAAAAAGTAATACGGGTTGACACGAGGGATTACTTGTGACTTGGATACCTCTTCATTGTCATTCTCAATATTCTATTTTAGATGCTACAAGCTCTATTAAGAGCTTTGTAGCAAAGGCAAAGGAATATCAAATCCCGTCTCTCGCATTAACAGATCATGGCAATCTATATGGAGCGATTGAATTTTACAAAGAATGCTATCAGCAAGACATTAAGCCTATTATCGGCTGTGAAGTCTATGTCGCTCCCTCCTCTCGCTTTGATAAAAAGAAAGAGAAGAAAAGTCGCGTAGCGAATCACCTCATTCTTTTATGTAAAAATGAGCAAGGCTATCGTAATCTTTGTTTACTGTCTTCCTTAGCTTTTACTGAAGGATTCTATTATTTCCCAAGAATAGATAGAGAACTTCTTAGCCAATATTCTGAAGGACTAGTTTGTTTATCCGCATGTCTTTCCGGTTCTGTAGCTCAAGCTGCTTTAGAGTCTGAAGAAGCTCTTGAAAAGGACCTCCGCTGGTATCAGAGCCTATTCGGCGAGGATTTTTACAGTGAAGTTCAGCTTCACAAAATGTCCGAGGAAAAAATAGCCTCTCTAGGTGAAGAATGGCTAAAGCATGAGTATCACCAATTTATTGAAACCCAGACCAAAGTTAATCAAGCCGTATTAGAGACAAGTAAACGCTTAGGGATACGTTCAGTAGCGACTAATGATATTCACTATATTCATCCTGAGGATTGGTTAGCTCATGAGATCCTTCTTAACGTGCAGCTCGGGGAAACGATAAGAATTGCTAAGCAAAATACGTATATTCCTAATCCCAAGAGAAAAGCTTTCCGAAGTAGGGAATATTATTTTAAATCCCCAAAGGAAATGGCAAATTTATTTGCCGATCACCCGGAAACGATTTCTAATACTTTGGAAGTCGCAGACAAATGTAACCTTAAATTAGATTTTTCTGTTAAGCACTACCCTATCTATGTCCCTGAGTTTTTAAAAGAAAAGCAAACCTATACTGAAGAAGAGCGTTACACAGCTTCTTCAGCTTTTCTTCGAGAGCTTTGTGAAAAGGGTTTATTAAAATATACTCCAGACAAACTCGCTCACATATCTAAAAAATTCCCCAATCGCGATCCTTTGGAATTAGTTAAAGAGCGCATGGAAATGGAAATGTCTATTATCATCCCCAAAGGGATGTGCGACTACCTCCTTATTGTCTGGGATATTATTCATTGGGCTAAAGCACACGGGATTCCTGTAGGCCCGGGGCGAGGCTCCGGAGCAGGTTCTGTGATGCTATTCCTTTTAGGAATTACAGAAATTGAGCCTATTCGTTTCGATTTGTTCTTTGAGAGATTTATCAATCCCGAGAGATTATCCTATCCCGATATCGATATCGATATTTGTATGGCAGGACGAGAACGCGTTATCAACTATGCAATAGAACGCCATGGGAAAAACAATGTTGCTCAGATTATTACTTTCGGAACGATGAAAGCCAAAATGGCTGTAAAAGACGTGGGAAGGACTTTAGATGTTTCTCTTTCTAAAGTTAACCTCATTGCTAAGCATATCCCAGAGCTAAACGCCACGCTATCAAAAGCTTTAGAAACAGATCCCCATCTAAATCAGTTGTATGCGGATGACGCTGAGGCGGCTCAGGTTATTGATATGGCAATGCAACTAGAAGGATCCATTCGCAATACAGGAGTTCACGCCGCTGGAGTTATCATCTGCGGAGATCATTTAACGAACCATATTCCTATTTGTATTTCTAAAGACTCTACCATGATCACTACACAATTTTCCATGAAGCCTGTGGAAAGTGTTGGGATGCTTAAGGTGGACTTCTTAGGGTTAAAAACTTTAACAAGTATCCATATCGCTATTCAAGCCATCCAAAAGAAAACGGGAAAGCTATTAGAAATGGCGACTTTGCCTCTGGATGACAAAACGACATTTTCTCTTTTGCACCAAGGGAAAACCATGGGGATATTCCAGATGGAATCTAAAGGGATGCAAGAATTAGCCAAAAATCTTCGTCCCGATTCCTTTGAAGAAATCATAGCTATAGGTGCTTTATATCGTCCCGGTCCTATGGACATGATTCCCTCCTTTATCAACCGAAAGCATGGTAAAGAAGTCATAACCTATGACCACCCGCTTATAGAATCTATTCTCAAAGAAACCTATGGCATTATGGTGTATCAAGAGCAGGTCATGCAAATCGCGGGATCTCTAGCCAGCTATTCCTTAGGGGAAGGTGATGTCTTACGTCGTGCCATGGGGAAAAAAGACATTAACCAGATGCTTCAGGAACGAACAAAGTTTTGTGAACGAGCGTGTAAAAATGGTATTGATGCCGATTTAGCAACGACCATTTTTGATAAAATGGAGAAGTTTGCTTCCTATGGATTTAACAAATCCCATGCCGCTGCTTATGGATTGATTACCTATACAACAGCTTATCTTAAAGCCAACTACCCTAAAGAATGGCTAGCAGCCCTTCTTACCTGTGACTCTGATGATATTGAGAAGGTTGGAAAACTGATTCATGAAGCTCATAGCATGAATATCTGTGTCCTCCCTCCTGATATCAATGAATCGGGGACAAACTTTGTTGCTACAGATAAAGGCATTCGATTTGCAATGGGAGCCATTAAAGGCATCGGTAAGGGGCTTGTAGAGAGTATTATTGAGGAAAGAGAAAAACACGGACCTTATCAAAACATTCAGGATTTTCTTAAGCGTTCTGATTTAAAAAAGGTGACTAAAAAGCATACAGAAAACCTTATTGATGCAGGATGTTTTGATGTTTTTGAACCCGATAGGGATGTGGCTCAAGCAGTTTTAGAATCTATCTATGAGAGTATATCTAAAGAAAAGAAAGAAGCTGCTACTGGTGTCATGACTTTCTTTTCCTTAAACACTATGCTCAAAGAACAGCCTATAGTACTTACTCCAACTACACATATTGTTCGTAGACAGAAAAAAGAAATACTTAAGAAAGAGAAAGAACTTTTGGGTATATATCTAACGGAGCATCCTATGGATGCTGTTAAAGATATTTTACCCCGGCTCTCTGTTGTAAGCCCTGGAGAATTTGAAAGTCTTCCCCATGGGGCCGTAATTCGGACCATATTTATTATTGATAAAGTAACAACGCGCATCTCTTCAAAAGGCCAAAGAAAATTTGCTTTATTACGTGTTAATGATGGTGTTGATTCTTACGAGTTACCGATTTGGCCGGAAATATACGCTGAACAACAAGAACTTTTAGAAGAAGATCGTTTGATTTATGCTATTTTATCTATAGATAAACGCAGCGAGTCTTTACGCTTATCATGCCGATGGATGAAGGATCTTTCTCTTGTTAATGAAGATCTCCTTAAAGAATGCGACGATATGTTTGACAAAATTAAAAGTCAGATGCAGAAAATGTCGTATTTAAACTCAGAAACTCTTAAAGATTCGAATCAGAGGAAAACACCTACTATGTCAAAGACTACTGATAACGGGTCTCCGGTTTCTACAGTCAAGCTCTCTTTGGATCTTGGGCAACTACGCCATAGCCATTTATGTATGCTAAAACAAATAATACGCAAATATCCGGGTTCTCGTACGCTTTCTCTAGTTTTCACCCAAAATAATGAACGTGTGGCCACGATTTCTCCTGATGCGGATTATTTCGTCTCCGACGATATTAGCGGTCTTCAAAAAGAACTGGAAAGTTCCCAACTTCCCGTTCGGCTTGTGGCAGTTTAAATATCAAGAAAAGGTTTCCCTGTTACCGCATTGATATACTCTATACGCACGCTGTTATCCGCAGCCGCTAAAGACACCTTATACACAGGAACATAAACAACAACCTTATCTAAAATTAGAAAGTTATTTCCAAAAACCATTCCAGCAAGATTACTAATGCAATCTTCAGAAAACTGTTGAGATACAATAGAAGAACCCCGAGGTCTTCGTAACCACACTGGAGAAGATTGGATCGTTGTTGTACAACCCTTAATTGGTTGGAGCTGTTGGAAATGGCTTCCAATTTGACTACCCATAGAGAAAATCAATTTCTTTTTTTGACAGGATCGGATTACCTTTTCTGCTCTGATATTTTTCATAGACAGGGCGTGTGCTAAAGATTCCTTAGAAGCAGCTCCTCCGAGATTGGCCAATGTTTGCATAACACTTACGTCTTGCTTGCCAGCTTTTAGTAACAAACACTCCCTAAATCCTCTAGAACAGGTCCATGTTCCTGTATTCAGAACCATCTCACCGTTGGCTAGGTTCCAAAGGATTTCACCCTCTTGGCTAACCATGCTTTTCCTAATCGCATCTTCTCGAGAAAAACGCACATGCATCAATGTATGAGGAACAAAAATTAGTTCGATAGAAGCCTTTCCCTCAGCATGTTCCGGGAAGAAAGTTAATATCTGCTCAGGAGAAAACCTCCTCTCAAAAACACGTAATTTCTCAAATCCAGAAATTTTGCGAACAATCCGGCAACTCTTTTCAAAAACATCAACACTATAATTTGCGGTAACTTGCATGGCCTTATGTGCGCAAGGCACATTATCCCACAAAAAAACTCCGCAAAAAAGAGATGCTACAAAAGTGCCAAAGTAGAAAATTAACTTTCTCATAAAAAAACCTTTTTATTTATTTTACTAAATAAAAAAATGTTTTATCAAACAAAAAAAATATATTTTGTAAATAAAACAAAAACAACGGATTTGACAAATTCTCTTTTTCTTTTTTATGATGACGTTTTGTTGTCATAGCTTCATGCCGGATTTATGAAATCTGTTTTACAGTTTGTTGTTTTATCACTACTTTTATGTTCTGGATGCTATGCCAGACCGGTTTCTTTTGAGCCTTTTTCTGGAAAATTATCTCCTCAAAAGTTTGTGCCTAAATACTCTCCGGAAGAATATCTTTCCGAAGGAAAGTACTATTTAGAACAACAGCGTTATCGCCAAGCGTTACTTTGTTTTGGCATGATCACTCACCATTTTCCAAAAGATCCTTTATGTACTGAAGCTTTGTACTTAACAGGAGTATGTTATTTTAAAAATGATCAGCCAGATTTAGCTGAAAAAGCTTTTGCTTCCTATATGCAACGTCCTGATTCTGACTATTCTGAAGAATTATTTCTGATGAAATATTCCATAGCACAGAGCTTTGCCCAAGGGAAACGCAAGCGCATATTCCTTTTAGAAGGATTTCCTAAATTAGCGAATGCGGATGCAGACGCCTTGCGTATTTATGATGAAATTCTTACAGCTTTTCCTAATAAAGATTTAGGGGCTCAAGCTTTGTATCTAAAGGGAGACTTGCTGATTATCAAAAAGGATCTTCCTGAAGCCATTAAAACATTTAAGAAGTTAACACTACAATTTCCTTCGCATGCATTATCGCCTAAGTCTTTTGTACGTCTTTCAGAGATTTATCTTATGCAGGCGAAAAAAGAACCTCACAATGTGCAGTATCTAAACCTCGCGAAAATCAATGAAGAGGCTATTAAAAAGCAGCATCCTAACCACCCCTTAAATAGCGTAGTTTCTGAAAATGTACGTTCTATGTGTGAACGTTATGCTTTGGGTTTGTATTCTACGGGTCGCTTTTATGAGAAAAAGAAGAAGCTTCATGCCGCAAGTATTTATTACACTACGGCACTAAATAACTATCCTGAGTCATCTTTAGTGGCAAAGTGTCACAAACGACTAAATAGAATAGCCAAACATTCTTCTTAGTTTTACCTCTCATGCGCATATTAAGCTTCGCCCTGTTTTTCTGTTTATCCGGTTTAGGACTGTCTTCTTGTTCTGGATATTCTATTTTAAACTTTCCGGGATCTTTATCAGAAGTAGGGAACTCTGTTCGTTCTGAAGGAGTTTATCTTTCTCCTATTGATAAAGACTCTCTTGGGCAATTGACATCAGCTCTCATCTATGAATTAGAGAAACGCTCTCTTACTGTACGCAATAGCGAAAGCGCTACTCGCTACCATCTCAAGGTACAACTCCTGAATGAAGTTGACGAGAATACGGGTTTTACGTATGCCCCGAAGAAAGTTGATGATAAGACCCCGAGACATTTTATTGTTTCTAGTGAAGGGCGTTTATCTGTGTCTGCGAAAGTACAACTTATTGACAGACATTCGGGCCAGGTCTTAGTCGACGACTGTATATCAAGAAAATCGGTCTCATTTGATTTTGAACCTGATTTAGGCGTGGTGAACGCTCATCAATTTGCCTTAGGTCAATTTGAAATGCACAATGAGGCTATTAAGAGCGCCTGGCGCTTATTATACGCTCATTTAGCTGAGACTATTGTTCAACAGGTGTATTATGACCTCTTCTGATGGAGAAGCAGTCTTCCCAGCACTCCTTAGTGAGCTTCACAATATGCTAAACTTCGTTAAAGGGACAGGGCAGCTCCAAACCTTTCCGAGAGAGAAACTTTTAAAACTCGAACTTGCTTGCGAAGAGTTACTTGTTAATATTATTTCTTATGCTTATCAAGAAACGAAATCTCCAGGAACTATAGTCATCTGTTGTAATGGGAATAAAGAAGCTTTGCAGGTAACTATTAAAGACAACGGGCCTTCTTTTAATCCCCTAACTGCTCCTATTGATCTTCAAGATCAACTTCCTTTAGATGAAAGAAAACTTGGGGGTTTAGGGATCTTTTTAGCTAAAAACTCTGTGGATGAATTTCTATACGAACGACATGGAGATTCGAATATTGTACATTTAAAAATCCACAATAACTGAATTAGTCTTGATTAAACCGGAAAGAGCGCAGAACACTTTCCGTATCTTTTATATCTTGTAGATATATCTGCAGGGCCTCAAGAATCAGAGTGGATTGGTTATATTCTCCAGCAGCTTGAAAAGCCATTTCTGGGGTATACTCCCCTCCAGAATGGTACAAAGCAATGTATCCTCGAGTTACGGCCTCTCCTTGGACAAGCTCGGGGACTAACCAAACAGCAAAATCAGCATTAAATAAAGTGAGTTTATCTTCCGATTCTGCAATGATAAAATTGTTAATAGGAAGATCGCTAAAAGAGTCGATTTTATATTCAGATACAGAATGAGGCAGGACGTCGGCTATATCCATAAAGCCCTCGGGGAAAGCTGTTCCTTTATTACAAATAGAACGGCGATAAAACTCTTCTAAAAAATCCAAACTCATAGTGTTTTCCCTCCTACTTATGGTAATTCTTTATTTTAAGAGGCGTCAAGAGCTTTCTCTGGCGGTTGCGAAGATTTAACCCTAAGTAACAAGCTATCAAAATCCCTACAATGACAAGAGTTTTTTTAATATCTGGACTGTTTAGTTTGCTTTTAGGATTATTCACGGTTCCTTCATATGGGGACATACCTTTTCCTGAAACCCGAGGGAATGCTGCAGCTGTTATTCATGCCGACTCTGGCAAGATACTTTATGCTAAGGATATAGACAAAAAAATCTATCCTGCGAGCATGACTAAGATCGCCACAGCCCTATTTATTTTAAAAAAGCATCCCGAAGTGTTGAATCGTTTCATAACCGTAAAACAGGATGCGATTGCCTCTATTACTCCTCAGGCTAAAAAACAATCAGGATATCGCAGCCCCCCGCATTGGCTAGAAACTGACGGAGTGACAATACAGTTACAAAACAAAGAAGAAGTCTCGGGCTGGGACTTATTTCATGCGTTATTGATCTGTTCTGCTAACGATGCGGCAAATACTTTAGCCACAGCTTGCTCAGAATCTGTAGCAGAGTTTATGAAGCAATTAAACACATTCCTTAGGGAATTAGGGTGCGAGCATACGCATTTTAACAATCCCCATGGTCTACATCATCCTAACCACTACACAACAGCGCGTGATTTAACACGCATTATGCGTGAGTGTTTAAAAGAGCCCTTATTCCGTCAGGTTATCCGAACAACCAACTATAAAATGGCGCCTACAAACCTTAGCCAAGAAAGAGTTCTAAATCTAACGAATAAGCTAATTCTTCCCGGATCTACTTATTACTATCCTCCTGCTTTAGGGGGAAAAACGGGAACGACAAAAGATGCGGGAAAAAACCTTATCTTTGCAGCGAAGAAGCATGGCCGGTCTATTATCACGATAGCTGCCGGTTATCCTGCCATGGGGGAACTGTATGAGGATGTGATTGCTTTATGCGAAGGAGTCTTCAATGAACCTTTATTACGAAGATATTTAATTCCTCCGACAGAAAAATACACGCTGCGGTTGGGTCTTTTAGGGAAAGTTTCTATTCCTTTACCTCAGGGAGTATATTACGATTTCTATGCTTCTGAGGAAGAAGAACATCAGACAATTTCCTTTGTTCCTCACGCAACAAAGTTTCCCATTCACCGAGGAGATCTTCTGGGTCATTGGGTATTTCGTGGTCTTTCAGGAATGCAAATCCGTGCCGAGCCCCTGTATGCCTCCGAGACTATCCAACCTTCCATTACTCAGAAGTTTCGCTTGTATGCCAAGAGAGCTGTGACCTCTTACAGAACGTATATAGTCCTAACATTAATACTGCTTTATTACAGAAAAACTCGGATGCATAGGCATAAATCTTCTCGTTACTACCTATAATACAACTCTTTCTTTTAGCTTATGGAAAACCTGATTTTCGCATAAACTACACGGGTACTATTGAGAATAAGGCTTATCATGCGCAAATATCTAGTTTGTAGCTTACTTGCTTCTCTTTTCTTACCTATAGTAGGAATGGCGGAAGATGTTCCCGAAACTTTAATATCTACTTCGTTGAGCATTTCTAGGAATGTCACTCCGGAGACATTTACTTGGCATTTTTGGAAAGACCCTAAAGTTGTACGAGAAGAGCAGCATACCCTTTTTCTAAAACAAGTGATCTTTGCATTAAAACGTCCTGAAATCTGGAATGATCCTCTGAATCTGCTGCTTATTTTATTACAATTTGATAAGTTCCCCGAGGCATCCGGAGAGTGTCACAACTTATTGACAGTCATTATCAAACATAGAGTTATGATACTGACCATGAACATGGCGTAAATCCTACGCTATACAAGAATCTTTCTGCCCTTGCGAACAAAGCGGGCAGAAAAAAAGCCATCGCCACCTTCGGGGGACAGTGCGGTGTGCATACAACGTTCTTCTTCCCATCCTAAAGACTGCATAAAAGCAACTTGCTTTTCATTTTCTTCAGAAAGTAGCGAACACGTGATATAGACTAACTTCCCTCCAGGTTTCACGTAACGTACAGCATCCCTAAGGATTTTTCTTTGCACCTGAGAGAATGTTAGAAGGAGTTTCTTAGAAAACTGACTTTTCTTTTCTGGATGACGACGGAATACTCCCGATCCTGTACAAGGAGCGTCAACAACTACGATAGAAAAGCTATTTTTCCTTAGATATTGTTCCCCTATAGAAAAATTCCTTGCTCCAGCTCTACGTAAACGCTGTTTTGCTTCTTCCAAAACGTCTTTTCTACTGTCATGTAAAACAACATGATGCGCTCTGTCAGCAAAAATGAGGCTTTTTCCTCCAGCTCCTGCACAAAAATCCAGAATACGATCTTTTTTGCTCACAGGAATATCTAGCGTGACTTTCTGAGACGATTCGTCTTGAATTTCAAACAATCCGCGATGAAACGCTGCGCTATGCTGCAAAGGATAGCGTTTATCAAAACGCAGGGAACCGGGAACAGATCCAGGTTCGCAGGGATATTGCAAACGCTTTCGAAGGTCTTCTACAGAGGTTCTTCGTGTGTTCACACGAATAGCGCAGGGAGCTTCCTTAAGAAAAAATCCTGCAAGTTCTTTTGCTCGTTCTTGGCCATAATCTTCAATCAAGCATTCGGCAAGATCATCGGATATAGAATACCTTACAGGCCAAGGAAGATCCTGATACTGCTCAATATCATCTAAAGCTCCCTCCTCTACTTTAGCAACTAGAGTCTCGGGGGAAACCTCTTGATTATCTCGTAGAATAAGAGTCTCTAACAATCGTCGGTGACGAAGGATCGCGAAAATACGTGCACTCATCCATTGGCGATCTTTAGATCCCAAAGAGCGGTGTTGTTTAAAATACAGAGCCACACGATTTACCTCACCAATAGGTGTGGTGTATAGCTCATTAAGTAATGTATATAGATGATAAAGACGAAAAGGCAGCATAACGAAAATAGTCTACACTTTTTTACGATATTTTCCTTTGAAAAAACCTTAAAAGAAAAAATATGACTAAAATGGCATCTTTCAAAAAGATGAGATACGAATATTGAACGGAAGAGATATTATTAAAATTTTTTAAATAAGTGCCAGATTTGTTGCCAGAAAGTCGGTTTTGGCGTGTAGAAGTTAATACTTTTTTTCAACAAAGAGTGTACCCTATCATCGAAATCTAAAAGCCAGCGCATGAGAAGTATGCGCATCATTTTCACCCACAATCCCGGGCTGCAATCTCGAATACTATACATTTTGCCGATTTGTTCTGGAGTGGCATCATTAGCGATTGAAACGATATTTTCTAGGTCTTCTGAAACGATTCGTCGAAGGATTTCTGATAGGAATCCCTGAGTAAGAGTGGCTTCTTTAGGGAAAAATTCCGAGACTTCCTGCCATGTGCTCACCATAGCTTTCCCCTGGGGAGAGAGTAGTTGAGATCCGACCAATGAATCTGCAAGCACATCAGAAAGAGAACCTGTGATAATTCCCCCAATGATTGTTTGAAAGTCTTCTCGACTGAAAGCGTAGAGGTTTTTTAGCTCAGTCAATAACTGAAAACTTCTTTCTGAAAGAGTATGAAGAGAGGTGACCTTCTCAGATAGAAATTGATCTAGTAATTCCAAACTTAGGGGAAGGTAAGAAGCTTGACTTTCTAAAAATGTCATCAGAGCTTCCATGACTACTTGAGAAGAAGACTCCGCAGAAATTCCTTCTTTTGCAGCAGAGCTTATACTGGTATTGTCTGCATGAATCTCCACGTCATGGGTAAAGTCTTCCCAGGAAGAAAAATTTGTTTTTTCTTTTCCAAACACGGAGTTTGCTACATTTGAGATTTTATTGAGGGGGCGTTGGCGTTCTAGGAAAATGATATTTTTTAATAACAGGAGCTTTTTAACAATGGTCTTTTTTCTCTTAAAGGTATCCTTACAAAATATCCTATAGAGAATACGAGTGTATGGGGATTCCTGACGTAGCCGCATGTCAATAATCGAAAGAAGTCTTCCTGATAGCGAGTAGGAAATCTCCGAACGGGAAAAAAGCTCTTGTATGGCTTTTTGGATAGTTTCTTTCATACCGTCTTGCTCCGGAGAAAGATCTATATTTATCGGCCAAGTTTCCAAAAGACCCTGTTTCTTGTTATAAACAAGAGTCCGAGAGCCATCGCGGATAGATAATTCAACGACACGGAGGTAATAGTCTGTAGAAAATCGCAAATCCAACATCATAGAAGAAATAAGGCTCTATAGAGTTTTTTTGCTTATTCTTTAGAAGAACTATTTAGTGCATTACTTTTTTATATTTCACAAGTAGCTTCCTCTACTTCTCCGGGTCTTCATCATCCATATTTTGAGGATATTCTATATTGGTTTGATGTAACCTTCGCTGCTTATCCCCTTGTGTTTCGTAAGCAAAGAAAAAGTGGCGGATAATGTCATTAAGCTTTTTTTCGTATTGCTTATGATTATCTCGATACGCCTCTTCTAAGCTGGGTAGATTAATCGCAACAATGTCAGCGACTAATTCATAATTTACAGGAAGTACTGTCTCCAACTGCAATGCATCATCTCCCCATAAATTGAGGTATTCTCCCATTGCTTGGGAATGTGTAACACGCAAAGATGCAAGAATCTGTCTTGCCAGAATAGTTTCTTCATATCCCTTACGGGCAAGATTATCAATACGAGCGGCTAGATCTAGCATAAATGAGTAGTCATAATTAGGATCGGTATCGCTTAGGGATTTTATAGCACGTTTACAATCAATTTTTTTACTGTGAGACACAGCCGCAAGCTTTGCAATCCCCCGCATGGCTGCGATAGGATCTTCTTGAGATTCTCCGGAAACTAAGGACTCTAGACGTGTCACAATCACAGAGGTCTCTACATAACTTGCTATGGGGGCAATAGCCGCAGCCACAGCAGGGCTAAATTTTTGACTTCCTATTTCATAGGAGAGATCCTCACCTGCAGACCACTTAGTAGCCATGCGCAATATTAAAGCAAGGGCTATAGTTCCTTCAGGCCCCTCGGCATCTGCTCCGCAGAAATCTATAGAAGATTCCGAACGTCTTTTACAGATGCAATTACTCATTTTTTTAAAGGCTCTTTCAAAAAATCTTCTTATGGACGTGCAACAGCCGGTTACAGATTCTGGAGTCGATTTAGCTGAAGCAATAACCTCTTCGGGTAATTCTGTTTCTCGGAAAAGTTCCCTGTAGACTCGGGTACATGAATTGCCTATTGAAAAACGCGGGGATCCTAATCTGTTATACCAGATCCTTGTAGCAACTCGACGTATCCTAGATAATAAACTTCTAAAAAATCCTTCTTGAATCTCTAAATCTACTCTTCCTTGAAGATCACTATTGATCCCCTCAGAAGCACTAGCTTCGGGTATGCCACCTTCGGCTTTTTGTTCATCCAAAATAGAGCCTACGTGATCAGAAATACGATCCTCTAAATCAAGATCGTCACCCTCGCCCTCCGTAGAAGGCTCTTTTTCCGTAAACATATCTTTCCATGGAGGTTCTGTTCCCCCACTACCTGAAACTGGCGATCCCATAAACTTACTCTTTAATCCTCTCCAAAACTAAAAACATCAACAGCTAAAACTGAAGCTGTTTTCACATATGTTTCTGGGCTTAAACCCTTCATTAAATCCAAGGCCCCATTATTCCATCGCCTTTCTGCTTGAACCTTACCGGAATCATATTTTCCTGTATTTGTAGCCGCGGTCCTATTGTACGCACTTCTCATAATGGCTTCGCCTTTTCCAGAAAAACTAGACCAGAATTTTGGCATGCCACTGGGGTTAGCTTCTCTTATGCTATTTAACTCTCTCGCAAGAGACTGTAGTATGGGCTGCCAACTATACCCTTGATCAGGATCTCCGTATTCATCTATCAGTTGACTAACGTAATCCTCATAGTCTACTTCGGGGCTTAGTAAGCCCCCTTCCAAAGCCATACGTGTTAACACTTGAAGAAGATCAGACCCCCCATCTGATCTGTATTCTTTCTCGCCAAGATCCCACAGAGATCGCGCTTGAGAGGTTGCCATCTTTAACGGAGCTTCATTAATCGCTGGCCTTGTCAAACTAGATTCAACCTTTAAGCGAGACTCCTCGCGGGCTTGAGAGCATCTAGCTGCTAGCGTTTGCAAAGAAGAGAGCTTGTATTCTAAAGGAGTTTGATTTTCATTATTGGTCCAACGATCTCTAATCTGATCAGATAACGAGGCTAGCTGCGTTTGTCTCTTAGCACTGTGCGCCTCCAGCTCTAATTTTAATCTGCTTGCGATTGAAGCTGATTCTTTTGCGGAGCTTTCACTCCCTATAGAGTCTATGCTTGACATAGACGATGTACTGCCACGACGTTGTAGTTTTGCATGAGAACCTCCTGTTGGAGGCTGAGGAGCCTGACGTTTAACACGGACTCCTGAACTGCTTGTTGATGGAGCCACAGGGGGCTGAGGAGCTGGGTGTGTTGGTCGTTGTAGTCTTCTAGCTCCTTCAGGTGGCACTGTAGGAGTTTGCACTCGTGTGCCTGGGGTATAGCCTTTCTTTTGTAATCCTCGAGCAGCACCTTCTGTGGACCTTGCGCTATCGGAATCCGAACCAGATCCACCTATCTCCATACTCGATGTGGAAGAATCGTCAGATGCATGGGAAGACCTACGACTACTAGATGGAGTTGTTTGTGGCGAAGCAGTTCGAGAGCTCGTTTTTGAAGAGGAACTTTTACTGAATAATCCCGAGAAAAATCCCCTAACAATACTTCCAATTCTTGATAAGAAACTGCTGCTTTCCTTTGTATTATTTTCCGTAGAAACATTATGGGCTCCTATTGCTCCCAATGAACCACCAGCATCTTGAACATCTTCATGTTGGTTATGAGCTCCAGAAATCCATAGATCATTGTTATTGCCGCGACCGCTTGGATTAATTCCCATAATTTTTCTCCATATTTATATTTTAATTTTAAAACAAAATAATTTAGCGGCACACATTTTGTTTAAAAAAATAATTAAAACCTTCTGGTTAATTATAAAAATTAAACAAATTAGAGAATGAAAAGAATTAACAAGACTATAGGTTATAATAAGTTGAAAGTAAGTCTGTTAAGACACGGTGACTGGAGTACTGTAATAAGAACGGAATAGGAGAACCCTAGAAAAATTGCTTGCTGCACACAATCAATGGTTTAAGAAAAGCCTTCTTCTAGAATCAAAAATTAAAAGAGGATCAATTAAACAAAACGAAAAAGAATGAATTTTTCAGTATAAAAAGTCTTAGTTCTAGAAACATAAGAGAACGTTATTACTTCTGGAAAAGCAAAACGCACTTTATTACAGAGAAGCCTTGAACAGGGATTCTCTGTAATAAAGACTTAGAAAATTTTACCCTCGAGTTGGAGAAAGAACTTCCGTTCCCGGTAAAAAGCCTTTTTCTAAAAACTCTAAAGAAGCTCCCCCACCGGTGGATACATGCGAGACCTGGGAAGAACACCCAGCTAGAGCAATAACAGCTGCGGCATCCCCTCCCCCAACTACGGTAGTAGCAGAGGGATGACGTGCTAGACAATTTGCAATAGCCATAGAGCCCTGATCAAAAGGAGGAACTTCGTAAACGCCGACAGGTCCATTCCAAAATACTGTCGCCGAAGCATCTATGATTTTACAAAATTCTTGAATCGTTTGCGTTCCGATATCCAGCCCCTCAAGATCTGCAGGAATTCCCTGATTTATGGACACTTCAGACCAGGAAACACCAGAATCACAGGTCTTAGCAACCTTTGCATCTACGGGAAGGACAATACGCACGTTACGCTGCTTAGCAATTTGCAAAACACGAGTAGCGAGTTCTATTCCCGACTCTTCCACTAGGGAATTCCCCACAGATTTCCCTAAAGCCTTTAAGAAAGTATAACCCATTCCTCCAGCAAGAAGTAAGTTATCTACTTGAGAAAGTAGAGCTTCTATAACACCAATTTTTGAAGACACCTTAGCTCCGCCTAGGATTGCTGTGAAGGGGCGCTTTGGAGAAATTAAAAGGTGCGTCCCTAAAAACTCGAGCTCTTTTTCCATAAGAAGCCCCGCTGCACATCTCCCTGGAAAAGCCTGGGGAACAGTATAAACAGAGGTGTGTTTCCTATGCGAAGTTCCAAACGCATCATTCACATAAAAATCCCCATAAGAGGAAAGTTCAGCGGCAAAAGCCGGATCTTCTTCAGGATGTTCTTCTCCTCTATGGAAACGCAGATTCTCTAGTATCAACACGCGTCCTGGAGAAAGCTGTGCAACAGCCTGGCGCGCAACTTCTCCGATACAATCGGGGGCAAGTGGCACATGGTGTCCTAAATATCCTTCTAAAACTTCAACAACAGGTTGTAGAGAATATTTCTCTTCGAATCCACTTCCTCTGGGGCGTCCTAGGTGACTCATTAAAATGACAGCCGCGCGTTTTTGCAATAGGTAATTAATCGTCGGCATTGCACTACGAATGCGGATATCATCAAGAATCTTCCCATCTTTTATAGGAACATTAAAATCTACACGAACTAAAACCTTCTTTTCTTCTGGGGAGAGGTCCCTGACTGTCAATCTATCCATTATACCTTGAGAAACTATCTAAGATGATTTCCCTATTTTTAATGGAAGAGAGCTCTTAAAGCAAAGAAAAATAGAATAGAGAGTATCGCTCCGGCAGGAAGAGTGATAAACCACGACATGACAATATCTTTAATAATATTTAAATTAATGGCGTGGATACCTCGGGCAAGGCCTATGCCTAAAACGGCACCAACAACCACGTGAGTTGTCGATATAGGCAAGCCCAATGCCGAAGCCAAAGCGATTGTCACAGCGGAACTTAAACCAGCAGAAAAGCCTCTTGATGGAGTGAGTTCTGTAATTTTACACCCTACGGTTTCAATTACGCGCCATCCCCAAATAGATAAACCGATGATTAAACCTATGCCCCCAAAAGCCATAAGCCCTATTAATGTGTAGGAGGAATATGTTTGAGGGTACGCATGTCTTAAAACTCCAGCAACAGGAGCTACGGCGTTAGCAACATCGTTAGATCCATGAGCAAATGCCATGAAACAGGCAATGATAATCTGTAAATAAGCGAAGATTCTCTCTACGATAAGATATTTTCTGCCGTAATTTCCTCCACATGTTTTTAAGCGGCAGAGCAAACTCCCTGGTTTAGGAGTGTCACAAATAAAAGAGCAATGTGGTGTATGCACATATTTGAACATAATTCCATAGGCAAGAGTCCCAGCAAGGCATACTAGCACCAGTGCCCAAGGAAGGGAGATTAATCGAGTAACTACACCACCACAAACAATAATGACCCCTAGAGTAACTATAACAAAAGCTGAGAGAAGGGGTGCTATACGAATCATCGCACCCACGGGATCGTTCTTGTATAAGATGTTTCTACGTATAAAAGAAAAGATCATGTAGGCAATGCCCCCGCCCATTAACGGGGAGATTATCCAGCTGACTAAAATTGTCCCTATAGATCCCCAGTAAATAACTGTACCTTTACCAAGGACAAGACCAAACCCAATTACAGCTCCGACAATAGAGTGCGTTGTAGACACTGGCCATCCAAAATAAGAGGCTAGTTGCAACCATACTCCTGTGGCTAATAAAGCTCCCGTCATGCCATACACATAATCTCCAGAAGCCATCAATGGATCTGAAACTGAAACTATACGACTTTCTATAGTCCCTGCAACGCGATCTCCAAGAAACAGAGCTCCTAAAAATTCAAAAATCGCGGCAATAACGACAGCCTGGCGTAGTGTTAATACTCCAGACCCCACACTAGGGCCTACAGCATTAGCAACATCGTTAGCTCCTATATTCCAAGAGGTGTAAAAACCACATAAGAGAACAAAAATGAGTAAAGCGAGCATGAAATATTACTTTTCTTCCAGTGTCATGTTAACTCGATGGGCAAGCTTTTCTGCACTATCGGATATGCCTGCTACACGCTTAACTATCTTCATCCATAAATAAAATTCTTTTTCAGGAATGATGAATTCATCAGAAAAGAATATTTGCATGATCTCTCTTTGAATAACATCACACTCGTGTTCTGCCTTCGCTACACGACTTACTAAAAAGCGCGCTTTATCGGCTTTACGCCCACCAAAAGAGCTTTCCAATAATTTATTGAATTCTTGTATGACCGTCATAGTAAGATCAAAAGTTTCAACACTTTTGTGTAAGAATTGAAAAAAGATTTTCTCAAATTCTGGATAAAAACGCAGTTTTCTCACAGTAAGTAGAATAGCTACGTCTTCAGAAACATCAGCAATGCTATCCTGTATAGAAATAATTTCCAGCAATCCAGCCCGAGATATAGGCATAAATAAACCTACGGGAAGGTGATTACGCATATCATTTTTTATACAATCTGCTTGATATTCCTTATCGGAAATACTCTTCGCTATTGTTTGTACCAGTTTGTAATCTCCATCACGTAAAGCCGTGAAGATCGGAACCATTTGCTGAACACAAAATGCTACAACTTCCAAGTGTGCTTGTAGCGGGGCAAAAGGAGACTGTCCGAACAGACGAGCAAGGGTTTGCATAAGAATACCTTTTTAGTAATAATAACGTGCTTTAACGATCTTGTAAATGACTTATGACTTATCCAATTTTACAGGTTAAAGAGCTATCAATAAGTCTGAATAAACGTCGGGTGTTCTATCCTATTGTCGAGTCATTATCTTTTGATCTACATAAAGGAAAGACTCTAGCAATTATTGGGGAATCGGGATCTGGGAAATCAGTAACAGCTCAAGCCCTCATGCAATTATTACCAGCCCCGTTATTTTCTGTATCAGGAAAAGTCCTTTTCCATGAGAAAGATTTGTTAGAAGCTCCAAAAGGGATCCTACGGTCTATTTTTGGAACAAAAATTTCCATGATTTTTCAAAATCCTCTATCTTCCTTAAATCCTGTTTTTACAATAGAACAACAATTTCAAGAGCTTATTCGAACCCATCTACACCTTCCACAAAAAGAAGGACGAGATAAAATTATTGAAGCTCTTACAAATACAGGATTTCATAACCCTGAACTTTGTTTAAAACTTTATCCTCACCAACTTTCTGGGGGAATGTTACAAAGAGTTTCCATCGCCATGGCTTTGCTTTCCTCTCCAGAGATTTTAATCGCTGATGAGCCAACAACAGCTCTCGATGTTTCTGTTCAATATCAGATCCTGCAATTACTCAAAGGTTTGCAAGAAAAGTTAGGAATGAGTTTGCTTATTATCACCCATAATATGGGAGTTGTTGCTGAAACCTCTGATGAAGTGCTTGTTCTCTATGCGGGAAGAATGGCAGAATATGCCCCTGTGAAGGAAATTTTCCACAATCCTAGCCATCCCTACACCCAAGATCTTCTTGCGTCTCGTCCTTCATTGCAAAGTGAAACGTTTAGAGCAATTCCTGGACAACCGCCCCGTTATAACGCTCTTCCTTCCGGATGTTGCTATTATCCAAGATGTTCAAAAGCTTATGGAAAATGTAAAGAAAAATCCCCAGACGTTCAAACTGTGAGGGAAGGACACAAAGTAAGGTGCTGGCTCTATGAATAATCCCCTAGTACAAGCCGATCAGCTAAAAAAATATTACTATAAGCGGACAAGTTGGTTTCGAAGAAAAACAATAGCAACCAAAGCCATTGATAATGTTTCTTTCTCCATACCCTCTGGGAAGATTGTGGGGCTAATTGGAGAATCAGGATCTGGAAAAACAACACTCGCGCTAGCTCTTTCAGGACTGTTATCGCTAACATCGGGCTACCTGTCTTTTAACAATACTCCAATTAAGCTGAATTCTAAACAAGATTTAAAAAAGCTCCGCTCTAGCGTGCGTATGGTATTTCAAAATCCCAAAGCTTCTTTAAATCCCAGAAAAACAATTTTTGAAAGTTTAGGCTATGCTCTTATTCATCATCGAATAATTACAAAAGATAAACTTCATTCTGTAGTTGGAGAAACTTTAGAGCTTGTAGGACTATCAGCAGATTATTTTTATCACTATCCTCACCAACTCTCGGGAGGTCAGCAGCAACGCGTATCTATAGCCAGAGCCTTACTAGGGGCTCCTAAGCTTATCATATGCGATGAAGTTGTTTCTGCATTAGATCTGTCTATGCAAGCTCAAATTCTGAATATGCTGTCCAACTTACAAAAAGAGTTACAACTAAGTTATCTCTTTATTTCGCATGATTTAGCTGTTGTTCGTTCTTTTTGCTCTGAAGTGCTTATTATGTACAAAGGAAAGATTGTTGAATCAGGAGCTACGGAAGAGATTTTCTTAAATCCCAAGCACCCCTATACACAAATGCTACTCAATTCGCAGCTACCAGATTTACCAGAACATCGCAGCGTTGAGAATAAATTAAAAGCTTACCAAAAGGACTCTTCGGAATTTCCATCTCCAACAGGGTGCGTTTTTTACAATCGCTGTCCTAAGAAACAAAAAACATGTCTTCAGGGACCTATTCCAGAACATACGGATGAGAATAAACACTCGTACCAATGTATTCTTTAGAGGATATTTGAAAGAGATTTAGACTCTCTTAAGAAACTAGGATTTTCTCATTAACCATTGTTCCAATTGTTTTAACTGCTCCTCGTCTTGAACATGCAGCGATACGCTATGATGAGAACCTTGAGATTTTATCGTCACTTTGTAGCCTAAAGACTGGCTAAGACGCTCTTGCATTTCCTGGTAATTCGAAGATGCTGAAGGTGTCTTTACACGTTCTTTGGAAGAGGAAGTGGATACAACCTCTCCTGCTAGCAATTTCTTTGCCTCTTGTTCGGCTTCGCGAACAGCAAGATGCTGCGAGATAATCTTTTCAGCGAGAATTTCTCGTAATTTAGGATCTTCGAGAGTAAGAATCACTTTAGCGTGTCCTAAAGTAATCTCCCCTGAATAAAGACTTTTCTGAATAGTTTCAGATAAGGAAAAAAGACGTAAGTAATTCGCCACTGTGGAGCGTTTTTTCCCCACTCTTAACGCTACCTTATCTTGAGTTAGCCCAAAAACATTAATGAGTTTTTTAAAAGCCTCTGCCATTTCCATAGGGCTAAGATTAACGCGTTGGATATTCTCTACAAGTGTTGCTTCTGCAGCAATATCATCAGCAATTACTTGCTTAAGAACGACAGGAATGATGGTATATCCCGCAAGCTGTAAAGCTCGCCAGCGACGCTCGCCAGCAATCAATTCATAATATAAAACTTTATCTCCGCTACGAATTTCACGAACCACAGGAGGATGAATTAAACCTACGGATTTTAAGGATGAAACTAATTCCTGAAGTTCTGAATCAGAAAATACCCGACGGGGTTGAAAGGGACTCACCCGAATACTATCGATAGCCACTTCTATTATTGTATCTTTATTGATAACTCCGCTCACAAATTACCTTCGCTATTTTCCTATCATCTCTGAAACATTTTCAGTGGCATAGAGATGCCGTTTATCCCAATTTATTGTAAGAAAAAATAGTATCACAGAAGTTTTTCTATCAAAAGAGCTTGTAGAAGTGAAGTGCTTTTTTTAGTGTTTCTTACTGTTAGAACATCTCAAATCAAGGAGTTTACGAAAAAAAATTTTCCAGATACACTGAGGAGTATTAAGCGCTTTGCACCCTAAAATCATGAAGAACTTACTATCCTCAATATGGAAAAGGGTTTATTCCTATTCATTTACTCTGACTCTCCTCGTGACCCTATCCGTATTTCTTACAGGAAAGATCATTTACAATTTTCAAAAAAATGATCGAGAAAAACATGATAGTATTCTTCTTCTTACAAAAACGGCAGAGTCTGCCGTTTGTCAAGGTTTCATCCCTCCGAAAACCGCTCTACCCATGTTAGAACGTGCTTATCGCATCGGTGGAAATTCCACAAAACCTTATGCGGGGTTTCTTTCCTCCTGTTTCTACATCCACAATGAGCCTTCACGCGGAGCTTATTATGCAGGTCTTGCCTATGGCAGCGGATCCCAATTCCGCATGCCATCCCCGGTTCAAGTGCTACTAAAAGAAATCACCGATGCTCAAGCTGCTCAAAATTACCCAACAGCCTTAGAAAAATCTTCTCAGCTTCTTCAACTTGCCGCTTCTTCTGAAGATTATCCCACATTACGTTTCCTCACCCTCCTAAGAATTATAGAAATCAAAGAAATCTTAAATCAAGACACCAAAACTGATTTTGAAGAACTCAAAACTTTGCCTCTGTTCAAGGAATTTGAACAGTTCTATAAAGATGGAGAGTGGACATTAACTAAACGTTTTGGCAAAAAACATTAACTGACCAATACCAAGGATCTGTATGCTCTCTCCTGTAGACACTCAAGAACTTCCTGAAGCCACTACAGACTCTTCGCTTTCTACACAAACAGCACCAGCTCCTTCTCCCCAACAGCCTCCGAAACTTCTCTCTGGATCTTTAGTCATATATCCTTATGAGGAAAACACCCCCCCCATCTTAAGGCAAGCGCATGCTTATTGTTTTAGCCTTTCGCCAAGTCTTCTTTTCTAAACAACCCGACCATTTAGAAAGATTACAGAGATATTTGTTGCTTCTTAAACAATCCTACCCGTTAGTGCTCCCCGGAGAACCAGTCAAAAAGCTATCTCTCATGATAACATTTGATCATGCTTCCGCGGACTTCTACTCTCATGTTTTCCCTTTTCTAAAAGCTCATAATATTCCTGCTGTTGTTGGGATAGCCTGGAGATATGTTGCTGATACGTCTGCTCTTTCCCTCCCTCTTGCACACCGTCTCGCTCCTAGCGAGACTTTAGCTTTCCAGGATGAAGTATTTGCCTATCATCAACCATTTTGCTCTCAACAAGAGCTGAAAACCCTTGCAGAGACTCCTTGTATACAATTAGCCTCGTCAGGATTTGCTATTCGCAATTTGCAATATTCTCCTCCCTATCTCGCAACAGAAATCTTTTTATCCAAATATTCTATAGAGAAAGCCCTAGGAAAAAAGCCCTTAGGCTTTTTCTATCCTTTTGGAAAATATGATCATGTGTGTGAACGGGTAGTTAAGAAATACTACCCCTTTTCTTTTGTTTTGGGAGATACGATAAATAGGAAAAATAAACAGCATGGGATTTATCGCTTAGATATGACACGAGCGGCCTATGTCTTGCCGAAATTTATCCTCAGCCCACAATATATTAAAAACTGGCTAATGGATAGGTGTAGACAAACATATCTACGCTGGCGTCCATACTCTCGAGAACGTATCAATTTTCAAGAAAGCTCGTCTAAATAAAGATTACACTCGCACTCTATCTAATATAACACGAAAAGCCGACAGAAACGTATCAATGTCTTCCTTATCGTTGTATATTCCTAAAGACACTCTAAGAACATGGCCTAAATTCCATCGATGCATAGCGGGTTGTGCGCATTGATGTCCTGTGCGAACAGCAATTCCCTGAAGATCTAGCAAACAACCGATATCAAAAGGATGCGCTCCTTGAACCCTCAAGCTAATTAAAGCTCCACGAGATTGGCTTTTGTCCGGACCTAATATATGCATGCCCGGTATAGTCATCAGCTCATTATATAGGTATTTCGTTAGCTCCTCTTCTTGCTGATACAAAGATTTAGGTAATGACTGTAAGTAATCTAAGGCTGCTCCCAATCCTAAGATAGAGGCAATGGGAGGAGTTCCTGCTTCAAATTTTAACGGGGAGGGAAGATATTCTGGATATTCGCTATCATAGACAGAGACCATATCCCCACCGCCTTCTACAGGAGGAAGTTTTTCTAACAACTCCTTCTTCCCATATAACACGCCTAATCCTGTGGGGGCATACATCTTATGTGCTGAAAAGGCATAGAAATCAATATCCCAATCAACAACATCTACAGGGGTGTGAGCAACTCCTTGAGCTCCATCTATAGCAATATAGGCCCCATATTGATGAGCTAGACTGGCTATTTGCTTTACAGGCTGAATACATCCTGTAACATTTCCTACATGTGCTATGCTAACAAAAGAAGCACCTGCTTTTAGCAAGGTTTCTAAATGTTCTAAATCTATAAAACCAGAGTCGTCCACGCGGATTTTTTTAACAAAAGATCCCCGTCTACGACAGGCCAATTCCCAAGATAAAACATTAGCATGGTGTTCTGCTTCAGACACCAATACTACCCCCCTTTCAGGAATGAAAGCATCGTTAGCCGATATGGCTAATAAGTTTAGGGCTGCTGTAGTTCCTCGAGTAAAAACAATTTCTTCATTATGCGAAGCACGTATCCATTCGCGAATTTTTCCACGAACAGCGTTATAATCTTCAGTAATATTTTTCGAAGAACTATACACATTACGATTTACAGTAGCGTAAGAGCTACTGTAAAAATCTGTGACAGCCTCTATGACTTTCTTAGGTTTGTGCGTAGTGGCCGCAGAATCTAGATAAACGTAGGACTCCCCCTGAAGCTTTTTATTAGAAAAAATAGGAAAGTCTTCTTTTATCCTACATACCATCTAGTGAATGCTCCTTCGTAATACTCTGATTTCGCATTTGCGCTGATAGTTTAGGAAAGGCATCCTGAGAAAGCCCCATGGATAAAAATCCTTGCACAAGTTTCTTCTGGGCTTCTTCTCGTGTCATCCCCCGAGATTGCATATAAAATATCTGCTGGGGATCTAACGGGCCTACAGTAGCTCCGTGAGAAGCTTTAACATCATCAGTAAGAATTTCTAGTCTTGGGAAAGTTGTTACACGAGCTTGATCACTAAGTAACAATGTGTCGTGCTTTTGATACGCGTCAGTAAACACTCCTCGGGAGGTTACATGAATACTCCCCTCAAAAAGAAAATGTCCAGAATACAATATCGATTTGATAGTTTGGCGCGATGTCGTTGATTCAGCATCATGATGCATAAAATTTCTCACCCAAGTTTTCTTTGGGGAAAGGGCTGAAACCAAAGACTCCCCATGAGAATTGCTGCCGATCATGGAAAAAGTATTATCAAACCATCCATAACCGCCAACATCTTCCTGAAGACGTTGGTATATAGAACAGGCCCCAAGTTCTTCAATAGTTGCTATATGCGTCCAACTTACCCTTTCCTCATTAATGTACTTGGGCTCCATCGTCAAGGTGAGTTCTGCCCCCTCAGATACAAAGACTTCTGTAACACCGTTAACTATAGCAAAACTTTGAGCAACACCACTTTCTCGTTCGGTATGGTGAGAGACTAATACTCGACAGCAAGAGCGTTTCCCTAAAATTAAAATAATCTTCGGAGAATAGATCACTCGATCATCTTGAGAAGTTGAAGAACAAATATGACGAATAAATAAAGTTTCGCTTACCTGAAACTTTTCAGGAACATAAATCACCACGCCTTCATCTTGAGCGCATACGGAGTTAAGAAAGGCTAGGGGTTGTGTATCTACGGCATATCTTTGAATGAAGGTAGAGAAAACAGACTGTGCTTCTTTTAAAGACATAGCCAAAACTCCCTCCGGTAATTGAGAAAGAGAAGGCTCGTATTTCCCATTAATTAAAACACATTCACAAGATAACGAATTCTTATGATGCAACCAATACTGCTTTGTTGTTTCAGATCCTCCATTGGCAATATGGTACTTCTCTGGGAACAGCATCAAGTCTTTAATCCAGGGAAAGCTAGAGAAAACCTCTTTAAAAGACTCAGACTGAAAGTGCGTACTGTAACACGCTTGCGCCGCTTGATGAATGGGAGAATCTTTTGCTATAGAAAAGCTATGCTCTAAAAAACCCAACATATTACCCCCAAGAAGAGCATGCTAACACTTCGTGATAACTTTTTTCTTCGAGTTCTCGCATCAAGGAAACCCCTCCGGAACAAGCTATTCTGCCTTCTAGTAGAATATGCACCTGATCGGGTTGAAGAAGATTCCCTAACTTAGGGTTATGTGTAACTATACAAATAGCACTTTTAGGATGAAGTTCCCGATACTTCTCAATGGTTTTGCATATTACTCTCAAAGCATCAACATCTAAACCTGAATCGGGTTCGTCTAACAGTATCATTTCGGGCTCTAAAACCAGCATTTGCCAAATTTCGTTTTTCTTCCTCTCTCCGCCAGAAAATCCCTCATTGATATTTCTTCCCAAGAAATGATCAAACGATTCAAATTCATAAGTTTCCGACACAGAAGATAAAAGCAAATCAAATTCAACTTCTGTGATCTCTTCTTCCTGACGAGAACGCCTACAGGCGTTATAGGCATCCTTTAGAAAAAGCCTATTGTTCACTCCAGGAATTTCTGGAGGTTGCTGGAATCCAATAAATAATCCCATTTGTGCCCGTTCTTCAGGAGCTTTTTCTAATAGATCTTGATCTAACAGGCTGATATCTCCAGAAATAATAGATACGCTATCATCTCCCGACAGCACTTTCGCGAAGGTAGATTTTCCTGCTCCATTAGGGCCCATAATAATATGTAATTCTCCTGGACGCACATGCAAATTTAAATCATCCAAGATTTTAACATCCTCACAACATACGTGTAAGTTTTGTATATGCAGCATCAACTACCCCACACTATTTTCCAACTTAACAAACAATAGTTTCGAGGCTTCTCTAGCAAATTCTAAAGGCAGCTGTTCGATAATCTCACGGCAAAAACCGTGGACGACTAAACTTACAGCTTCTTCAGCGCTTAATCCCCGACTACGCAAATACATTAACTGATCTGCTCGCAATTTTGATGTTGTTGCCTCATGCTCAACAGACGACATGGTATTCTCTACTGAAATCTTAGGATCAGTATAAGCCCCACATGTCTGCCCAATCAGCATCGAATCACATTGTGTGTAATTACGACTTCCAACAGCTCCTTTAGAAATAGAAACAAGACTCCTAAAGGTATTATGAGACTCGTCCGAAGAAATCCCCTTGGAAACTATTGTCGAAGTTGTTTTTTCCCCCACATGAATCATCTTCGTCCCGGTATCAGCTTGCATCTTACCATTTGTCAAAGCGATAGAGAAAAACTCTCCAACGCTTTCTTTCCCCCTCAAAATGCAACTAGGATACTTCCAAGTAATCGCCGCTCCAACTTCAACCTGAGACCAAGAGATTTTTGACTTATAACCCGCGCATAAACCACGCTTGGTTACAAAATTATATACCCCGCCTTTGCCGGTTTTCTTATCTCCAGAAAACCAATTCTGCACGGTAGAATAACGCACGACGGCTCGTTCATGCGCCACTAATTCTACAACAGCTGCGTGCAGCTGATTTGAAGAATATGACGGAGCTGTACATCCTTCAAGATAACTCACAAACGAATCATCTTCTGCGATAATTAACGTACGCTCGAACTGCCCCGACTCCTTATCATTAATTCTAAAATACGTAGAAATCTCCATAGGGCAACGCACGCCCTTTGGAATGTAGACAAAAGAACCGTCACTAAATACAGCAGCATTTAAAGCTGCGAAATAATTGTCCCTATAAGAAACAACTGAACCTAAATATTTTTTTATCAAATCCGGATGTTCTCGAATCGCCTCGCTCATGGAGCAGAAAATTACTCCGGCTTTATCCAAAGCTTCTTTAAACGTTGTCCCTATAGACACGGAATCAAAAACTAGATCCAAGGCAACATTCTTCACATTTAATAGACGCTTTTGTTCATCTAAAGGAATCCCCAACTTTTTAAAAGTTTCTAAAATTTCAGGATCTGCCTCTTCTAAACGCCCTAAAGGATTTTTTTGCTTTGGAGCAGAAAAATAGACGATGTCCTCATAATCAATGGGACTGTATTTCAGCCTAGCCCAAGCAGGCTCTTGCAGCTTTTTCCAATGACGATAGGCTTTTAAACGGAAATCTAAAATAAAAGAAGGCTCATTGCGCAACTGAGAAATTTTCTTGATGGTCTCTTCTCTAAGTCCCTTAGTCAATCCTTCAGACTCTATGGGTGTGACGAAACCATAAGGATAGTCATCTTGAGTCTGTAAAAAATCTTCTATGGATTGGCTCATAACGCCCAGCCTCTGCGCACGTAATATTATTGTGTAGATCTACACAAGGGCTTACCCAGATTAGCAAATTTTCAATATTTTTCGAAGCATTAAAGATGGGCGTGAAAGAAAAAGCGAGGCTTGGACTTTCACGCCCGTTTAGAAAAGAATGACAACTTTTGCACATTCTTTCAAAGATCGTGTCTCGTGTCCCTTAAGATATAAAACCTTGAAACACAAAACCATTTCAGATCCTTACCTTTTTGCCCCAAAAACTTCTGTTTTGCAATATTTTTTTATATTTTACACAAACTTAATGGGCTCAAAAAAATAGTTTATCTTAAAACAACCTTATAATTTTATTTTTAAGGGAGGACATCCAGCCTACGCTCAAAGTGTCCTGAAGACACTGTTTTTTGCAGCAAAGGAGCGAACATGGAATCCTTCACGGTTAAAAACGACAGTTCTTTTTCTGCTTTTTCCGTTTGCCCTTCCATATGATAAAGGTAACCGAGAAGATAGTGCGAACGCTCATGTTCTAAATTAATGCCAAGCGCACGGTGGAAAGCATCTGATGCTTGCTGATTTTGCTTGAGGTCCATGTGAGCAAGCCCCACATAAAAATGCGCATCAGCATCTTCTTCATTTAAAAAAAGAGCTTCTTGAAAAGCTTTTAAAGCTAATCGTGTTTTATCTAAGGTGAGGTAGCATAAACCTAAGTTATAATGACCATCGGATAAATCCGGGCGCAACTGAACGACCCTTTCGTAAGCCTCCGTAGCCCTGTCCCATTGCTTATGGCGAGAGAGTAAGTAGCCCAATTTTATCCATGCCTTCCAATATAGAGGATTTTTACTTACTGCTGTCTCTAATAACGCAATAGCATCTTTCTCATTGCCCATATCTGTTAAAACAACGGACTTATTGTATAAACTTTGCGGATTCCAGGGATCTAATTCTAAGATTTTATCAAAGCATTCGATTGCTTCAATATATTGACCTAAGCGATGGTACACCCCGCCTAAGCTAAACCAACATTCCGCATCATCAGGATGTAAAACAACATAGGCGCGATATTGCTCAACCGCCTCTTCACAACGATTATCACGATCTAAAGCCACACCGTAACAATAACGCAAATAGCTATCACCCGGCTCGGACTCCAATCCCTTTGTACACCAAGTTAACGCCTCGGGAATCCTTCCAGATTCTAAAGCAATAATTCCCAAATAGCAGTAGGCTAGCGCTGCTGTCGGATCTAGCTCTAAAGTTTCTTTTAGTCTTTGTTCTGCCTGTTCGTATTCCCCACTCAAAAAGAAATTAATTCCTGAGCAGAGAAATTCTTTCGCTAGATGTTTTGCAGCTTCTTCCATGAATGTTTCTCCTGGCACACAAGTTCGTTGACCTCACGTTTCACAGGAGCAAAAAGCGTGCCATTCCTCATCGACCCGCCGAAAAAACTTCTTTTTTTCTTATTTTATCCCACTTCTCTATCATCTTTACAGCAATAGGAGCCGCATCTCTTCCAAACTCTCCGAGACGCAAATAGACTACAACAACAATATCAGGATGTGTAAGTTCTGCATCCGAAAATCCGACAGCACCAAACCATACGTGCTTCATTTTCATACTTCCGTATTGCCGATCTAAACTTGCACGAACTATCGATTCCGCCGTGCTTGTTTTCCCAATAATACGAGCGAGTAATTCTGGACTAAATTGATCGTGAATACTTCGTGTTGTTCCGTAATTCCCCCAAATCACGTTGTGCATGCCTGATTTCAATAACTCTGTTATACATTCAGGCATAAACACATCCCTTTTTTTCACAGGTTGCGTTCCACAAAACTCTTCACCATCCCCCTCACCTAAAACCAAGTTGGGGACATACAAAGATCCTCCGTTGACTAAGGCCGCCATCATTACGGCCGTTTGCAAAGGAGTGACAACAAGAGTATGCTGACCTATAGCAGTGGCATACAATCCCGAACGATTGTATGCCACATCCTGAGGAATCGCCCCTGCATACTCACCAGGTAATCCCACGCCTGTTTTCTCTCCGAATCCAAACAAAGATGCCGCGTGGCATAAATCTTCAGGATCGGAAAGATGCTCGCCAACAAGTAAGGAAAAATACGGATTGCTTGACATCTCTAAAGCAGAAATCAGGTCAATACGTCCACGCCCAAAATAATCATTCTTAGGCAAAATCCCCCCACGATAAAACGAAGGGATAGGAGATCCATCTTTAAAAAAACCCACGTGGGGCTTGGCACTTGTATATCCAAAAGATTGTCTATCAATAATAACAAACAATCGAGACAAATAGTCTACATCAACATTCCCCCGCAAAACTTCTTGAGATAAAACAGAATAAGCGGAAACCAACTTGAAAATAGACCCTAGAGTTGCTGCTTGACCAAAGGCATGTGGCCGCAGATATCCATAACCATAAGCAGGATAAAATGCTGCGGCCAAATCCTGTTCTTTTTGAGGAACGTTCCTTGTAAGCATCGGAACATAATTGCCATAAAGAGGCCTTTGAAGCTCTGAAAATTCCCTAAAGGATAAAAACAAATGCAATAAATCTATTGAGCAATTAGAAAACTTCTGCTTTAAAAACTCGTAATGCCCATACCAAGGCAAAGCCTTATGCGCGCCACCTTCAAGCTCCTCTTTCCATACAGCAAGAGATTCATAATACGCTTTTAGATACTCCGTTTCACCCTGCCCCGAAAGCAAGAAAACTAAAAACTTATCGAGATAACAACGACTGAAATCCTGATATTGCGCACGCTTCTCTTCTAACAAATAATCCACATAGGGTGTAGGATATCGCTGTTTTCTTTCGCTTTCTTCCCTACGCTTAACCTCTAAAAACTTAGCAAAATAGAGCTTTCTCCACTCTTTAAAATCTACCTCAGCAAAAACATCCTCGACTATCTTAGAAAACGCGCTACGCAATGCTACGTAATGCCCCTGGCATTCGAAAAACTCTGATAAAGAAAAAGTGCCTACCGATGAAATGAGCTCTGGATGAAATTTTGAAGGATCAACAACCATTCGAAAAAGATCCACAAGCAAAATCTTGTCATAATTTGCTGGAAGTTCAGCAAAAAACGGTTCCAGTTCTTGCTTAATATCCTCAATCTCTTGCTCATGATCTCTAAGACAACGAGCAATCCATTGCTGTTGCTTTACAGAAATCACCCTTCCTATCGCAATATGTTCTTGCTCAGCAGGAAACACAGCATCAAAGATGGAAGAGCAAAAACAATGTCCTTCAGAATAAGAAAATAAATCCACTAACCGCCCTACACTATGCTGTATCTTAACAGCATTTTCCACAGTGCCGTAGCGCTTAATAACAGACTTAACTTCTGAAGTATTCGGCAAAATAAAGTCTAAAAAATAATCGAACGTAAGGGAAAGCTCCTCATCGTAGCACAAACCCGTAAAAGGATTTCGTCTTTCACGACGCAAGGGGACTTTCCTATCATAAACTTCTGCAATGTGTTCGGTATTTTCCAGCCACCGATATACCGCAGATCGCGCTTCAGAGTCCGAGCTTATCCGCATATCGATAAAATCATTGTTATTATATCGCGGGGATGATGCCATGGCCAATATCTGGCCATTATTAGGATCTAAAGCAATAATGGCTCCACCCTTAATCCATGGGAATAAAGGGGGTAGGAATTTTTGTTTTTTTAAAGACTGAGATGAACGAAACTGTTCTGTTCTTTCATGTTCTAAAAGCAAAGCATCTGCAAACTCTTGTAATTCTGCCGACAACGTCAACCACAATCTTTTCCCAGGAGTTGCAGCGATCTCATTAAGTCCTTGTATAAAGTTTCCACGACGATCTACGAGAACCGTTTTTTTCCCTATCTGTCCTCGCAATTTCCCGTCCCAATATGCCTCTATACCCTGTTTCCCCACCAACGCATTCAAACTGTAAGCATTGTTCTCTAAAGAATTTAATAAAGAACGCACCTGATCGATACTGGCTAAACCTTCAGGAAACTTTGGATCCTCGCCCTCTTCATATGCTCGAACACATTCTCGCAATTTACTCAACTCATGCGTTACTCTCTTATATTCTTGAGCACTAATAGGACCTACATAACCTAAAATGTCGGAACCCGCCTTCCCCAAGGGATAATAACGCCGTACCGAAGGCTCGACATGTAGCCCCGGCCAATGTTTTGACATCATCTTTAATCTTAAGTATGTACGCTCAGAAACATTGGCCTGAACTAAATAGGGCACTGAACCTAGCACAGAAGCTTTAGCATGAATATTGTCTTCTATTGCCTCTTTATCTAAATGTAGTTCTTGAGCAAGGAGTTCCGATAAACGAGCTATGTAGTTTTTTCTCACAGGAATAAGCTCTCGAGAACCATCAGAACAAGCATGCCATGCCCTAGCCGGCAAATCACGAATAGAACCGTAAGCTACGCTTACATCGTACTGCATCTTATTTTCCGCCAAGACTTTGCCAAAACGATCACAAATAGCCGCACGCTCAACAAGTTCAGGAATTATTCTTGTTTGCGGTTTATAGGCCTCTTCTAACTTCTGATCATGCTCAACAACAGCTAGATGCCACAAACGTACAGCAATTATCGCTAAAGCAACGATAATTCCTGATAGCAGTCTGTTTGTCTTTTCTGGGACAGTAAGATAAGAACGACGTTTATTCGCTGGCTTCATAAAACAAATACTAGAGTCTCAACCATTGTCTGGCAAGTGATTCAACGGATTGCAAACTAGGTTTTACAAAGCACAAAACAAACACAAATTTTGCTCTCACGAAACATCGCGAATAAAACATAAAAACGAAAATCATCAAAAACATTAATGTTTTATTAAGCAATTTCGATTTGTTTTATTTGCAAAAACAAAGAATAACTCACAAAGATTCAAATATAAGAAAGTCTATTTAAACTCTTCTGTACGGGCAATTCCAACTTATTCTAAGTGGCATAAGAAATAAAAGTGTGTACAAAAATCTATTAGCCCATTTATTAGCGTATTTAAGGAGTTATGGCTTGAAACCTATGCCTGAAAACTGTCTTTTTTCTTATCGTCTTTACTATAATAAGAAAAGTTTGTTATGTTTTCGAATAATGAACTGTATGTTCATGCTTAAGGCTGTTTTCACTTGCAAGACACTCCTCAAAGCCATTAATTGCCTACAGGATATCTTGTCTGGCTTTAACTTGGACGTGGTGCCGCCAGAAGAGCAAATTAGAATAGCGAGCACAAAAAGAAAAGATACTATGCATAATCTTTAGAGGTGAGTATGAAAAAACTCTTAAAATCGGCATTATTATTTGCCGCTGCGGGTTCCGCTCTCTCCTTACAAGCCTTGCCTGTAGGGAATCCAGCTGAACCAAGTTTATTAATCGATGGCACTATGTGGGAAGGTGCTTCAGGAGATCCTTGTGATCCTTGTGCTACTTGGTGTGATGCTATCAGCATCCGTGCAGGATTCTACGGAGATTATGTTTTCGATCGTATATTAAAAGTTGATGTTAATAAAACCATCAGCGGAATGGCTGCGGCTCCAACAGCAGCTTCTGGAACTGCAAGCAACACCACTGTCGCTGCCGACAGATCAAATTTTGCCTACGGCAAACATCTTCAAGATGCCGAATGGTGCACCAATGCTGCTTACTTAGCATTAAATATTTGGGATCGTTTTGATGTTTTCTGCACGCTAGGAGCGTCTAATGGTTACTTCAAAGCAAGTTCTGATGCATTTAACCTTGTCGGATTGATTGGTCTTGCAGGAACTGATTTCGCCAATCAGCGTCCAAACGTTGAAATTTCTCAAGGCATTGTAGAGCTATACACAGATACCGCATTTTCTTGGAGCGTTGGTGCTCGCGGAGCTTTGTGGGAATGTGGTTGTGCAACTTTGGGAGCTGAATTCCAATATGCTCAATCCAATCCTAAAATTGAAATGCTCAATGTAACCTCTAGCCCAGCACAATTCATGATACACAAGCCTAGAGGATACAAAGGGACTGCAGCAAACTTCCCCTTACCTGTAGCAGCTGGCACAGCAACTGCAACAGATACTAAATCAGCTACTGTTAAGTACCATGAATGGCAAGTAGGATTGGCTCTTTCATACAGATTGAACATGCTTGTTCCATACATTGGGGTAAATTGGTCAAGAGCTACTTTCGATGCTGACACTATCCGCATTGCTCAACCTAAATTGGCCTCAGCAATCCTAAACTTAACAACCTGGAACCCAACTCTTTTAGGAGTGGCCACAACTTTAGACACCTCCAACAAATATGCTGACTTCATGCAAATCGTTTCTATGCAAATCAACAAGATGAAGTCTAGAAAAGCTTGTGGTATTGCTGTTGGAGCAACTTTAATCGACGCTGATAAATGGTCCATTACTGGTGAAGCACGCTTAATCGACGAAAGAGCTGCTCACATTAATGCTCAATTCAGATTCTAAGGATTTAGTTTACGCTATTCCAACTTTTTGTCCCGCTATCAGAACCTAGGGCGTCTAGGTTCTGATTTTTTTATTTCCCCACCTCTTATCAAACTCTTCAAATCTCTTTTCTAAAATCCTTCCGCAAAAAAAATTCTCCCTAGCTAAAAATTTCTAAAAGCTAGAAAGCTAGAGATTACAATCTTGCGCAAAAAGCTTTATTAAATTATTATCTCCTATTTAACGCGCCCGTAGCTCAATGGTAGAGCTGTAGCCTTCCAAGCTACCGGTGTCAGTTCGATTCTGATCGGGCGCTTTCCTAAACGTTGCCAAGACTGAAATCTTGACGCTGGATCAAGATGCCATTGTTAACATATTCAAGAAATAGAGGTACAAAGCTTGGAAGAATCACTATGCAATCTTTCGGTTAAAGACTTAATGGAAGCAGGGGCTCATTTCGGGCACCAAACGCGAAGATGGAACCCAAAGATGAAACTTTACATCTTTGAGGAGAAAAATGGTCTTTACATTATCAATTTAGCCAAAACTCTTTACCAGTTACGTAAAGCTCTTCCCCAAGTCTGTAAGGTTATCAAAGAAAACAAGCCTATTCTCTTTGTAGGAACTAAAAAACAAGCCAAATGTGTGATCAAAGAAGCCGCTATAGAAGCTGGCGAGTACTTTGTGGCAGAAAGATGGTTAGGTGGCATGTTAACCAACATGACGACCATTAGAAATTCCATCAAAACTTTGGACAAAATTGAAAAAGATCTTACCCAAAATAGTTCTTACCTTACGAAAAAAGAAATCGCTTTACTAGCAAAACGTCATCAAAAACTATTGAAAAACTTGGAAGGTATCCGTTACCTAAGAAAAACTCCTGGTTTAGTCATAGTTGTTGACCCTGGCTATGAAAAAATTGCTGTTGCTGAAGCTAAGAAGCTCGGCATTCCCGTATTGGCTTTAGTCGACACGAACTGTGATCCAACACCCATCGATCATGTTATCCCCTGTAACGATGACTCGTTAAAAAGCATTCGCTTAATTATCAGCGCTATTAAAGACGCCATCGTTAACACCAAGAAAAAACTTGGGGTTGAGATCGTTTCTCCAATCAAAGCTTTAACTAGCGACGAAGAAGCCAATTCCTCTGCAGAAGAAAACGAAAATCGTCAAGAAGACCTATTAGCAAAAAAATACGACAGTAGTGAGGCTAACTAATGAGCAACTTTTCTATGGAAACCCTTAAACTCTTAAGACAGCAAACCGGTGTAGGGTTAACCAAATGTAAGGAAGCTCTAGCTGAATGTAATGGAAATCTTGAAGAGGCGGTAGTTTACTTACGCAAACTAGGCCTTGCTTCGGCCAGCAAAAAAGAACATAGAGAAACAAAAGAAGGTGTTATTGCTGCAAAGAGTGATGCTCGCGGCACGGCTATTGTTGAAGTGAACGTAGAAACTGACTTCGTTGCTAATAACGCCGTATTTCGATCTTTTGTTGATGGCCTTGTTGAAGACGTCTTAAATCATAAAGCAGACAATGTTGATGCTTTGCTACAACTTCCTTCTTTTCAAGATGCTTCTCTTACAGTTGATGAATTGCGCGCCGTCACTATGCAAACTGTCGGCGAAAACATTCGCATCAGCAGAATCAAATATTTTCCAAAAACAACAGAAGAAAGTGTTGGGATTTACTCCCACGGTAACGGGAAAGCTGTTTCTATCACAATTCTTTCTGGACTTTCTGATCAAGAAAGCCTTGCCAAAGACATTTCCATGCATATCGTTGCAGCTCAACCCCTATTTTTAAGCAAAGAAAGTGTTCCTGAAGACGCTCTAGCGAAAGAAAAAGAAATCATTTCTTCTCAAATACAAGGGAAACCCCAAGCAGTTATTGATAAAATTATCAGTGGTAAATTGGGAACATTCTTCCAAGATGTTTGCCTGCTAGAACAAGCCTATATTAAAAATCCTGATACAACAATTCAACATTTAATTAACGGCGTCAGCAAGACTAGTGGCAATTCCGTCGAAGTGAAAGAATTCATTTTATGGAAAATAGGTGCTTAATAAGCAAGAGGAACTATGTCTAAACGAATAACACGAGTCTTATTTAAGATTTCTGGAGAGTCTCTCTCAACAGACAGCGGAAACCGGATTGATGAAGTTCGTTTATCCAGACTAGTAGCAGAATTACGCGCGGTCCGTAATTGTGATATTGAAACGGCTCTTGTGATAGGCGGAGGAAACATCATTAGAGGTCTTGCTCAGCAAAAAGAATTACAAATTAATCGAGTATCTGCAGACCAAATGGGAATGCTAGCGACTTTAATTAATGGTATGGCCGTAGCTGATGCTTTAAAAGCTGATGATATTCCTTGTTTATTAACCTCTACGCTTTCTTGCCCCCAATTAGCAGACTTATACACTCCTCAAAAATCTGCGGAAGCCTTAAGCCAAGGCAAAGTTTTAATCTGCACAACAGGAGCAGGATCTCCTTATTTAACGACTGACACAGGAGCAGCTTTGCGTGCCTGTGAGTTAAAAGCTGATTTGCTTCTCAAAGCCACTATGCATGTTGACGGGGTTTACGATAAAGACCCTAGGGAATTTAGTGATGCTGTAAAATACAATCGCATTAGCTATAAAGAGGTTTTGTCTCGCGGATTAGGCATTATGGATGCTTCTGCTATATCTCTGTGTATGGATTCTCATATTCCTATTCGGGTCTTTAGCTTTGTTAAACATTCTCTAGAGCAGGCTATTTTTGATGAGCATATCGGAACATTAATTTGTGAGGACGCTTAGCATGTCCATTTTAGCTGATACTGAAAAGAAAATGGCTACAGCTTTGGAATTCTTCCAGAAAGAAATCAGAGCATTTAGAACAGGAAAAGCTCATCCTGCTTTAGTAGAAACTGTTACAGTAGATGTATATGGAACCACGATGAGGCTATCTGATTTAGCCTCTATTTCTGTAGCTGACACACGTCAGTTGGTAATTTCTCCTTATGACGCAAATAACGTCTCTGCAATATCCAAGGGCATTATTGCTGCAAATTTAAATTTGCAACCCGATGCAGAAGGTGCCATTATACGCATTAAGATTCCTGAGCCTACTGCGGAATACAGAAATGAAGTTATCAAACAACTACGCCGCAAATCAGAGGAAGCGAAAGTAACGATTCGCAATGTGCGCAGGGAAGCTAACGATAAGTTAAAAAAAGATTCTGACTTAACAGAAGACGCTGTTAAAGGCATGGAAAAAAAGATCCAAGAATTAACAGATAAGTTCTGTAAGCAAATCGACGAAATGTCTAAGCAAAAAGAAGCGGACCTTTCGTCAATATGATAAGTTCTGTTTCTTCTTATGAGCAGTCTTTATCTGCTTCTCTTTCTTTGGTTTTTCATGAAAAACAAAGAGAGGAAAAGATTGCTCTAAAGGAGAAGAACTAGTAATATTGTAGTTGTCTTGGCCCCATCGTCTAGCCTGGCCCAGGACATCGGATTTTCATTCCGGTAACAGGGGTTCGAATCCCCTTGGGGTCAAAATGTAAATTTACCGAGTAAACTTCGGGCCTTTAGCTCAGCGGTTAGAGCACCTCACTTTTAATGAGGGGGTCGAAGGTTCAAATCCTTCAAGGCCCAGTTAATTCTTCTTAGTTCTTTTATATTTCTTTAAAAAACCTTTTTCTCCTTTGTCACTTTTTTGTTATTGGTATTGGGTGTATTAGTATTTGGCTTTAATGGTAGATCTCCATGGCGACGTCTAAACCCCATCAGTGTTATCACTGTCAAAAGCCTGCGACAATTTGCTATACTGAAGTAGACAAGGATAAGATTTTACGAGCTTATGTGTGTGATTCTTGTCCCTGTCCTAGTCATTATTATAGTCGTGATACCATTGAGTTAAGTTCTTCAGGATCTTCAGTAACTTTAGAATGTGGCAATTGTAAAACCGTTTGGAAATCCACAGCTGACGAGGATCAGTTATTTGGTTGTCATCTGTGCTATACGAATTTCAAAACGCAGCTTATAGCCAAGCTCATGCATAACAAGGCTATTTTCTCATCAGCAACTTTAGACAATAGTCGGGGTTGTTTGCATATAGGTCGTGCTCCCGGAGAAGCTGCGAGTATGAATCCCCTTCTTAAGCTAATCGCGTTAAATGAGGCTCTTCAGGATACGTTAGCTCGTGAAGATTATGAGCAGGCAGCTGTAATACGAGATCAGATTAATCATTTAAAAAATCAGAATTCGCATGATGCTTCCCAATGATTTACTTCTTAATTTTGCTAGTAAGAAAGACGCTCCTCCTGCAAATACAACCTGGCCTATAACGACGTTTTCTCTATCTAGGAATCTTTCCATAGCGAAATTTCCTTCTTGTTTATCTAAGGAGAAAAAGCAGGAAATTTTAGAGGTGATAGCTTCGCATTTTAACCATATTGAAGGTTTTGATGAGTTTTTAGTTTTACCTCTTAAAGATGCTCCTTCTTGGCAAAAAGAGTTTATTATTGAGCATTTTCTTTTTCCTTATGACTTAACAGGCAACCCTGAGGGCGAGGCTCTTATTGTAAATCGTTCTGGGAATATCCTAGCGACTATAAATTTCCGAGATCATCTGATACTCCATGCTATAGATTTTGTTTCAGAGCCGGAAAAAGCCTTAGACCAACTGGTACGTTTGGATAGTTATCTCAATGAAAAATTAGAATTTGCTTTTTCTTCGGACTTTGGTTTTCTGACTACAAATCCTCAAGAATGTGGTACGGGATTAAAAAGCCAATGTTTCTTGCATACCCCAGCGTTAATTTATTCTCAGGAATTACAAGAGATTATTGATGACGATACGGAGGTATCTTATGCAGGCATGTTACCTGCTACACCGGGTGAATATATTGGGAATATCGTTGTATTATCTAATAGATGTTCTTTAGGGCTTACTGAAGAGCAAATTTTGTCTTCGTTAAGGATATGGTCATCGAAAATATCTATGGCTGAAGCATCGGCAAAAAAGAAACATACCGAGCAAAATCCAGGGGAGTTAAAAAATCATATCTTACGAGCCTTAGGATTACTTACGCATTCCTATCATTTAGATCTTCAGGAAACGTTAGATGCATTAAGCTGGATTCAACTAGGGATTAGCCTAGGATGGATTCAGGGAGCGGATAATAGCTCTATTTGGCATCCTGTGTTCTGGCAAGCACGTCGTGGGCATTTAGCGCTTACCAAGCAGCCTGACGACAACAAGAACTTGCAAAAAGAAGTCATCACGCAATTGCGAGCTGATGTTTTAAAAAAGCTGGCGGAAAGCTTATCTCCCACTGGATTTTAAAACTCTTTCCTAACTGTATGCATGATAAAATAAAGGGGCGATAGCACTATTCATCCCCCCCCCTAAAATAGTGTCTAGAAAGGGCCTGAGGAGATTTTTTTAATGCCTCTTGGCTAAAGATACCTTACGGGGTTTGCCTTCTTACGTGTTTTTATATTAGAAAATGAGAAGAATGGATTTCTTCTAGTTTTGTTTTAGAGCAGGAAGACAAGTCTTGTTTTACTACATGCAACTATTTTTTATTGCGTCTGCCCAAAGCCGGGATCGAACCGACGACCTACGCGTTACGAATGCGTTGCTCTACCAACTGAGCTATTTAGGCAAGTAAAGAAGAAAGAGATAAGTATAGAATTGAGGGAATAAAAAAGCCAAGAAAACAACAATCATACGGCCGACGATGTCCTCTTGGCTTTCCCCCTGAAATACAACAGAGTCAGAAGCTATTCCATGGCGCAGAATATCATCTTACTTTTTCTATATAGCATTTATCGGGCTTCTATTTCTAGCATTTTAAAATCACTTTCTGCCTGCACAGCAGGAGTATGTTGACACTCAGGAGCATGTCGTGGTTCTACTTGCATAGATCCTTCATCAGCTTCCCAATTGTATCTGTAACCCTCTTTATTAGTTAAGGTTGTGCCTTCTTCAAAACTACTAATAACCTTAGGCTTAATAAACATCATAATGTTACGTTTTTGCCTTTGGTCTATGGTTCTGCTGAATAAACCACGAATTAAAGGTATAGAGTTTAAAAGAGGAACTCCGGTAACTATTTTCGTCGTTTTATCTCTGATGTGACCACTCATTACGAGGAAGCATCCATCCGGTACTTGTAAGCGTGTAGCTGCGTAGGTTTTATCCGTTACAGGAGTTAGGGTCCCCTGAGCAGAATGTAACTCGGAAATGGTTTGTTCTATTTGTAATGTAACAACGTTATTTGGAGCGATTGTAGAAGCAACAACTAGGTTAACACCGATATCTTCATATTCAATATTTTGTGTAACAGTTCCTGTTTCTTGAATGATAGTACTTGTCGTCTGGAAAGGAATTGTCTGTCCAACGAAGAAAGATGCCTGTTGCGTATCCTGAGCCATAATTCTCGGGTTAAGAACAATGACAGTATCGCCATCTTGATCTAAAGCGCTGAGAAGTCCCCCTAAGGTTAGGAAAGATTTTCCCTTATGGCTAAGAACGTTTCCTATAATTCCCAAGCCAAAAGCTGAAGATGCGTACATCATGTCACTAATACCGGCTAGCTGACCTGGTGTCGGTAAAGGAATATCCCCTGGCGAAGGTTTCGCAGGTGGGATTGTAGATTTCGTAGGATTAGAAATACCTGTATTGCTAAGCAATCCTGAAGCATAGGCAACTTTACCTTGTTCATCGCCAAGAGCTACCCACTGAACGCCAAAATCCCAAGATTTTTCTAAGCTAGTCTCTAGAATTAATACTTCAATGTACACTTGCTTTGGAGGTAAGTCTAAACCGTTTAGCAAGCTGACAACTTTATCTACGTTCGCCTGATTCCCGATAACGACGATAGAGTTGTTAACATCTAACCATTGAATACTATTCAGCGTATTGATGAAGTCTTCATCCATAGCTGTTGTTACATAGAGATTGTATCCTATATCTTGAATTGCCTGAGCAATAGCTGCGCCATTTTGATATTTCAGCTTGTACATGAAAAAGCGCAAGCTTTTAGGATTCGCAGCTCCCGAGGATCCTAAAGCAGCAGCGGGGCTGGTAACATCGTCTAGTGTATGAGCCATTTCTGGAACATCTAGAGACTTCAGTAGTTGCACAGCCTTATTGGTCAAGCGTGGGGAAGAAACAACAAAAATCTTGTTAGTTCCTGGCTGTATGAAAATCTGGAAAGCTTCATCTTCAGACATAGCGCCGAGCACATCTTGGCAATAGCTTACTAATGACGCGGGATTTGCATAACGTACTTCATACTCTGACATATCCACGGATGTTCCGGGGCTATCTAGAGCTGCTAATAATTCTCCGACTTTCTCAACATTTCCAGCGATATCAGAAACGATAACATGACGAGTAGCTTCTGAAGCACTTACTATAGCATCGTGGGAAAGCAAAGGCTGAATGATATTTACAGCAGATGTAGGATGCACGCTGTATAAGCGGAATACACGTGTAACCACAACAGCTTCGCAATTATCCTTTGCAGAACCATCAGTAACTACTGTGGATAACTTAGAAAGGCGTGGATTGCGATAGATAAGAACGTTATTCCCCTGTTCTACGACTTTCAAGTCATGCATTTTTAAGACTTGCAAGAGGATCGTAGATAGGTCGTCTACAGATGTAGGATCGTGAGAAACAATCGTTACGTTAAAATTTAGGTCATTACTGTCGAAGACAAAATTTGTTCCAGAAATCTTACTAACAAATTGTAAGAGTTCCAAAACGGAGATATCCTCAAAATTTACAGTATACCCATTATCTTTTAGGTCCTCACAAGTAATCTGTTTCCCTTTTAATAGTGAGGGGGCTTGCTCATCCTCTTTTTTTGTTTCGGGATGAATGGCTATTTTCTCAATAGAGGGTTGCTTCTCGGGAGATTTTATTTTTAATGATTGCGAGGACGACGCTCCATTATCAATTTTAAACCCTTCTTCTTGAGAGCTCTTTTTTTCGCTTTCTTCTACTAGCTTTTTAACACTGAAGTTTATTGCATTCACAGCACGTTTAGCATAAGCGCGCTTATCTTCCCAGATTTGCGCTTCTTCGCTTTTCTCTTCTGCAACTTCGGTTTTTTCTTCTTGTTTAGGAAGAAAACGTGGAGTTCGTTTTGCCGCAGCTTGCGCATAACGCTCTTGAGGGCGTTGTTTAACTTCAGGCTTAGCAAATGGTGAACCTTCAGAAAAGCCAGGAGAAAATATTTGTGAGGATTTTTTAAAATGACGAGGCTGATTTTGAGGTAAGCTCTTCGCGATAGTTTGCGGGTCTGATTTTTTTGCCGACGTCTTATTAATAATGTTTTTAGGGCAGGCAGCAATTTGATTGTTCTCATCAGCTTGAGAGTTTTTATTTCGAGGCCTTAACTCGTTATTCGGTGGTTTTTGAGAGTTCACCCCAAGCAAAACCAGGTCTAAGAAAAACAGAACTGAAAGTATCCCTATTTTTCCCTTTTTCTTATTTATGACCTGTAAGATCTTTCTTCCAATGTTCGACGTCACTATTTTCACCGGATTCTTTTTAAGCTGATAAGTGTTGAGGGACAAAGATTTCCGTCATGATTTTCTAATATCCCGTACTGTACGCTCTCTATTGGGCAGAATATAGCTGTTTGTCCCCTATCTTTCAACTCTGTGAATAAAGGACTATGTAAAGATGACATGGAATCGTCTGCCTGTAAGGTATGTAATACTGCTCCATCACCTATTTCCCATGCAACCTTGGTTTCCTGAATTTGTAAAGAACTAATTTTCCCTAACCCCAGGGATGTAGTCTCAAAACTCTGAGGAACCTTTTTTTGCTTTTTTAACCAGAAATTAGTTTTCCCACAAGCAATCCAAGAAAGTTCCTTTTTTTCTTTTGGGATAGTTAAGCAAACTAAAGAAACGCCTCTCTCATCAACAGGAACATTCATTCGCACTAGCTCGTTATGCATTTTGCGAATAGCATTTCTTACGTTATCTTCACGTCCCCATTGACTTACAAAGCTCTTCATAAGAGTTAATACTAAAGTAGGATTTCCTGAAAGGCTATAACACAACCATAGTCTAAACGCATCTTCAATCATATAGGCTTCATAGTATACGTGCGGATATGTAGGATATCCGTGTTCACATATAGAAGCAGAAAGATATTCCGGAATGAAAATTTCTGAAGGAGCCAGCCAAAATCTCTGCTGATACAGCTGCTCATGGATCTTTGCTGTATGATCTTTATAGCGGATATCTTTTTGAAGATCTTCGCCATGACGGTATTTATACAAATCTATGAGAAATTCTTTCATAGATGCGTACCGATCTTTAGGAGAGGGCTGCAAAGCTTTCGCTAAGATTTTACTCATTCTCTCGGGAACTAAAGATAAAATGACTTTACCTAGAGCTAAATTCCCTAAAATCAATTCATAAGCTATCAAACCCAAAGAATAGATTTCTGAATTTTCAGAAATTTTATCTCCTTGACGTTGTTCAGGGCTCATATATGAAGGAGTCCCTAAACATACTGGATAAGGATCGTTCGCCATAGAAGAACTGGCGGCAAGCCCGAAATCTATTAGTTTAATCTCCCCTTGAGGGGTAATTAAGATGTTTTCTGGTTTTATATCTCGATGCAGTATACCTCGACTATGTAGATATTCAAGAGCTTGAGCAATTTGTAAAATTATATCCACAGCTCTAGATAAAGGAATGAGCTGGGAGAGGATATACTTTCTAAGAGAAACACCCTGAATATGCTCCATTGCCATATATAGACCCTCTCTACATTGTCCATATTGGTATAACTTCACAATATTTGGATGAGAGATTTGTTCGATGATTCGTGCTTCTTTTAAAAAATTATGAACCCGAAGAGTATCAGCAACCAAAGGAGTTACTAGAACTTTGATAACTGTAGGTTGTAGAGTTACAGGATGGACCCCATGGTATACCGTACTTCCCTCCTTCTTGCTCATGATTCTCTTGATGCAGTATTCACCAATTACCTGGTGTGGGGAAGTTTCGGATTGACAATCCATAAGAAACAATTATGCGTTTATACTTCTAGGACACGAATTCCTAAAACATCTCCTAAAGATACTATCTCTCCTCTTCCAACTTTTGCTCCATTGAGAATCAAATCTACACCTCTAGAGGGATGGACACCATTGAGATTTAGAATGCTGCCTTGCGAGAGTTTTAAAAACTCTTCCACAGTCAATGAGTATCTGGAAACTTCTGCAACTAATTTACAGTTCCCTGGCAGAGGTGCTGCGGGTAGAGATTCCGAAGTTTCTTCAACGGGCTCTTCCTGTTGTAAATTTGGATAGCTAGTAATTTTAAATTCCCCGGAGGTAGTATCCATAAAACGACCACCGAAAAACTGATGTCCCTGAATAGTAAGCATGCCTCCGCTTTCTTCTGTATCGGGGTCATACAAACAACTATCTAGCAAGATAAAACTGCCGTGCACGACTTGTTGCCACTCATCTTGTGTTAATTGGCAGTAGCCAATTTCTACCGACATCGCTAAAGGTGTAGGGCCCAGTTGATGAATATCGAAATTTTGATTCGATTCGGAGAGAAAACGCTTACAGCTATCACATACGGCTTCTGGAAAAAGTAAACGAAAACGCATATATTTTCCGTCTAACCCACAAGTGACATCTACAGCTTGATAAGACCCCTGAAGATCCTTACTAGAAAACCGAGCATCTCCAACAACTCTCGCGGATAAAGAAGGTATCCAAGCCAGCTCTTGGAGAAACTTGCAAAGCTCTGCACAAAAGTAATAATGAAAACCTAAAAGCTTATCCTTTTCATAGAAATAAGAAGCCAAACTGGAATCATTAAATACTGCGACCATAAAGGACTGGAGATCAGCCTCTGAGGTAACAAAGAAAAAATTTCCGGATTCTAAAGGTTGAGCAACAAAAGACTGCACTAAAAAGTGCGTTCCAAAATCTTGAACAGCCTGAGCAGCAGAGAGGGAGCCACAAGGTTGAATAGTAAGACTCGTATCTTCTAAACGAAATTTTTCTCTCAACTTTTGCAAGCATAGCTCTTTAGGGAAAGGAGGGAGAGAAACTCCCTCCTCCGTTTTTACTAAAGAACTTAAAAAATCATTTCTAGATTTTAACCAACTAGCGCTAGGTTCCGCTGCTACTGCCATGAGAAATCACCTTTTATAAACGTGCTTCTTCAACTTTATATTGGTTTTGATCTTGTTCTTGTTGTTGCTGCTGATCTTTTCCTTCTTGATCTTTCTCTTCATCCCTTTGATGAATCGTTGCGGCAATCATATGTAAGGGTGTTTGCACGTCTTCAATAGTAGGCAACTGTACAATACTTGATCCAATAGTCAATTCTGTCAAATTCAAATGACGATTTTTTAATGCCTCTACCAAACCTGTAAGCTGTTCGGGGTTATTCACAATGAGATTCATTGCTTCTGCCATCTGAGTATTATCTACAAAATTAGAAAATTTTACAGAAAGATCTACTCCAGATTGTACTAAGGTTAAATTTGCCCCTGCAAAAACTTCAGGAACATTTCCTTCTGAATCTAAAACTAATTCGATTAACTGTTGACCATCAATATCAGCGATGATCATAGATTCTACAGTGCTTGCAATAATCTCTTGTACCCACTGTAAATCTGCACTAGCAATAGCTACTGTAGCACTTTCTACGACAGCCTCACTAGATACAGGAGCTGCGACATCTACAAAAGCCATTCCTGCGGCAGGGTTATCAAAAGCCATGAAGCCGTCACCGTCTTCTTGCTCTTCTTCTTTAGAAGATACTGCTGAGGTTTTTTCTTCCGCATGCTTATCATCAGCTCCACGAGTCTCTTGACGAGAACCTTTATTAGAAATTTTATCCTGACGATCTTGTTTTGATTGTTGGCGACCTTCCAAAGAAAAGACCCTAACGTCTCGGTTGTCTTTAGGCTCAGGACCAACTTCTGGTTGCACTGCATGGTGATCTATTTTGCAATTATACAAAGACTCGGATGTTTTATTGAATTCCATGAACTAGATTCCCCCGATTCACGTTGTTTTTTTCTTACGCAACTGATGAAGCAGCTGTCCCATTTCATCTTGCTCTTTTTCTATTTCTCGCGCTTCTTCTTTCAGAGCTTCTTTCATCCACTCTTCTTTATGCATGCGCGTCTTTTCTTCTTCTTTTCGCCGTTTGGCTAAATTTACTTCTGCTTTTTCCAGCTCTTTAGAAGCCGCCAAAACGCTTTCTTTTTGTTTATTAACTTTTTCTTCCTCTTCAGAAAGTTGCACAGCCACAACTTTAATATAAGCTTTTCTCTGTAAAACTATATCGCTCGTTGTGCCTTCGTCTAGCAACTCTCTCAGCTGCTGAATCTTTTGCATGTAGTGATTTTTTACTTTATCACGAGCAGCTTCTATTTCTCGTAATTTCTCTTGTTCTATTTCTAAAAGACGACGCTTTTCCTTAACAACTTTTTCAGCCCTATCAACACGATCTTTTTTAATCGCTAGAACGGGCTCTAACGGGTATTTAGGCACGGCATTCTACCCTTAATATTTTATCGGAAAATTGCCCGAAGTTGTTGCGAAGCTTCCTCATAATTTGTCTTTTCATGGATATCTTGCTTTAAGAATCTGTTCAGTTTATCTATATGATCTATAGCAAAATCCACTCCGCGATCGGAACCCCGACGGTATTCTCCAATACGTATAAGCATTTCGTTAGCTTTATACTTGGCTAACACCTCACGAGCTTTTCCTATAATACGTCTTTGTTCCTCAGGAACAATTGCTGTTAACAATCGGCTAATTGACGCCAGAACATCAATAGCGGGATAGTGATATGCCTGTGCTAAAGCATTGGACAAGACAATATGACCATCAAGTATCGATTTTACCTCATCGGCAACAGGTTCGTTCATATCGTCTCCGGCAACAAGCACAGTATAAAATGCTGTGATTGTGCCTTTATCTGAAGCTCCGGAACGTTCTAATAACCTAGGTAGGGTTGAAAATACTGAAGGAGTGTATCCTGCTCGAGCTGGGGGTTCTCCGGCAGCCAACCCCACTTCTCTTAAGGCTCGAGCAAATCGAGTTACAGAATCCATCATTAAAACTACAGTTTTTCCCTGATCACGGAAATACTCTGCTATAGCAGTCCCTACATAAGCCGCGTTTAAGCGCAACTGAGATGACTGATCTGATGTAGAAACGACGATCACCGATCGCTTCATTCCTTCTTCGCCAAGGTCTCCTTCGATAAACTCACGCACTTCACGTCCCCGCTCTCCGATAAGAGCGATTACGTTAACATCAGCTTCTTCAGCGTTTCTAGCTATCATTCCCAGAAGAGAGGATTTACCCACCCCGGCCCCGGCAAAAATCCCTATACGCTGACCTCTAGCAACTGTGAGCATACCATCGATGCATCGCACGCCTGTGGATAAGATTGTTCTTAATTTTTCTCTGTGTAGAGGATCGGGTGGCGCGCGGAAAACAGGATAAGTTTCGTTAACATCAACTAAAGGACCTTTGATTTCAGAATCAATAGGTTCTCCTAATCCATTCAATACACGACCTAAAAGACCGTTACCCGCACGAATGTATAAAGGCAGCCCGGTAGGAATCACTTCTGAAGAAGGACTCACTCCGGTAAGTTCTCCTAATGGAGATAAGAAAGCAAAATGTTGCGTGAAACCGACGACTTCAGTAACAAGCGGCTCCATACCCTGACGTTTAACCAAGCAGACTTCCCCAACTCGGACATCAGGGACAACAGCTTTGATTAACATACCGACGACTTCAGTAATACGACCGACAACTGTAGTCAAACGCACATCGTTTAATTGCGACATGAGGGTGTCAAAATTTGTCGTCAATTCGTCCATGTTAACCTAATTGTGTAGTCATTATCGTCTTTATACTACTTACTGAAGTTCCTACGATACTAGCAAAGAGCTCAGCTCTTTGCGTTGCTCTTTGAACAGCATACTGTACTTTTAAAAAGTCTGCTAAATTTTCCCGTTCGCCATTTCTGTCAGAGAAATATAGCAGAGCTCTATTTAGCACTTCTTCTCCTGAAGAGACCCAATTAATCATTTTACGCACAACAGAATCGTCTTCTTTTTCGTTCTTATCCTGTAAGCGTTGCTGTGTATGCTCAGCTATATCGCTAAGATCCCCGTTGATTAAATCAATAATCACATTAACGGCTTCAAAATGCTCAGGAGATAGTTTATTTTGATCTTGTCGTAGAGTTGTTTGAGCATCCCATAAACGTTCTTTTAGATTGTTTATTTGTTCTTTAAGCTCTTCTGAATCCAATTCTTCTTCTAGTTCAGGATCGATGAGGTTAGAGTTTCTATCTTGCATCATCGCCATAGGATTCGGTTTGACATCCTCTACATTTTTATTCAGGGCGTCTGCAGACATTCCCAGAGAAAATGCAGGGACCTCTTTATTTAGCTCGCTAGTTAAAGGAGTTCCTGAAGGCTTTTGTATAGAAGCTGTTTCTTTGTCGGAATCTAGCTTCGGGAAAAGCTGCAAAGGATCTATCATAAGACAACAACCATGCGTATTTTATTTAGCCTAAAAAGTTAACCTAAAGGTCCACTGCTTTTAGCTACTAAGTTATCGTGCCAATCTAAAACAGATTGAGCAAGAATTCTTGTTGATTCTACTTCACAATTCTCTAGAACTTGATCTGCTAATTTTAAGCAATTTTCCAAGCTGTCACGACGTACTTCGAAAGAGCTTCCTTGATGCAAAACGATCATCATATGAGTCAGAGCAAGGAAAGACTTAATGCTCCAATTGTCGATTTCTTTTTGTGCTAAAGCGCTTAAGCGTTCTTCTGCAGCAAAAATTTCCATCTTATGCAGGTCAATCAATGCTAATCCCAATTCATGACCATAGTGGTCAGGATTTAAAATTTGTAGAGATTGAAAAAGCTTTTTTGCACCTTCTTCATCGCCTTGTTTAATGGCTAGCATGCCAGCTTCAAACAACAACGCAAAATCTGCTTTAAATAATTCCAAATCTGCCATGATCCTTCTCTTAATTTATTAACTTCCTTTAACAGCTCTTGCCATAGTAATCATCTCAGTGTTCACTGCTGTCAAGATGTTGGACACTGCTTCCATGTACTGTGATAAAATTTGCATACGAAATTGCAAATTAAACATCGTACCTAAATCAACAGTCCCTTGCGTTGATGTTTCTAATTCTGTTAGGTATTGTTGCACACCTTGGACGTACTTACATACGCCGTTAAGCATTTCATTAAAATTAAAAGCTGAGCAACTGCTCCCGCTGCCACCGGCACTCATAAATTCTCCTCTTATCTAGTCTATTAAACCATTTTGCGGTTGATTCGCCCGAGAACTTTCTGAAGGGCTAGATATCCTGCTAATAGCACTTGTTGCTTCTCAAAAGATGCTTTATCAGAACCTTCACGAAGAGAAGCATTCAATTTTTGCACTTTATCCTGCACGTTGGCATTGATCTCTTGAGCTTTGCTCAGATCCTGCATATCTTTCTCTAAATCAAACAGCGGACGAGAAGATTTATCTTCTTTAGCCGCTGTATTTTCCATATTAAACATAGTATTTCTTCCTAAATACAAAAGAATTAACAAGCCTTAACATTAGCTATTTATTGTACTCGATTTTATATTTCAACCCTTCCTTCTCTAAAAAGATGCAGTGCGGTTGTATGCTGGTGACCGTCATACCATCGATTACATCACCGCGGGTTAAAATCCTTCCATTGACTACAACATTTATGCTTACGTCCCCGTATTTTGAATATCCGGTTACACGATAACGGCTAGGATATCGCAAATTTAAATTTATTATTCCCTCTTCAACAGGCAACAAAACGACAAAGTTTTTCACAAGGCGTACGCCTGGCAAAGCAGAGATTTCCTGAACAACAGCGCGGAATTTTTCCCCATCGCCATTATTAACATAGCCAGTGAGAACAACTTCGCCATTAACAAACGCTACTTGAATATTTGCGAATCCTGATTGCAAAAGTTGACCAGAGATAGCCTTCAACATTTGCGATTCTATAATTACCTTATTCTCAAGCAGGGAAAGATAGTTGAAATGCACGTTAAGATAATCAGAGAGACATACGGCTTGCTCTTCTGTTTTTAGGTATCCTGTGATCACAAACTCTCCGGGTTCTGGGGAGTGCATACTCACGCCCTTGAACTCCGGTTTCTTAGACAACAATATGTTGATTTCCTGCCAAACAGCTTCATCATCAATCACGTTGTCATCTATGGATTTGATGAAAGATAAAGCATCCATTTTATAGAGAAGTTCGCTTTTATCTATACTATTTTTTACATGCCCTATTAAAAAGAGTTGGCCATTGTTTTTATTAAACGTGTAGCGAACTGTTGGAAAAGCATTGACCACACGTTCGATGTCTTCCTGAAAATCGATATTTTCCACAGGAACAACTTCTTTCGTATGGAATAAAGATGCTGTACCTATACCGAAGAGAATAGCGAGCCCACCAATGAACAGTGTAAGAATAAACGATCCTGTAGGGAGCGTCGCCCGTTTTCGTTTTTCTTCTTCTTCTTGAGCTTCCCGTTCTGCAACTTCTTCAGCATCTTGAGGCCGGCCGAATAAACCGTAATCTTCTGGAGCAAACGAAGCGACAATAGTATCTGCAGGAGCTAAATGATCTATCAGCAAAAATAAAGTTGTTCCTAGAGCAACAACTTGATTAGAACTTAAAGTAGAGCTGTGCTCTATTTTCTTTCCTTCGATAATTACGCCATTTTTGCTTCCTAGATCTTCTAACATAACAGAACCATCGTTGCTGACGATGATTTTGGCATGGCGTTGCGACACGCTAAGATCATTAAAGACAATATCCGCAGAAGCTGGGTCACTACCTAAAATGTAAGATTTCCCTGTATCCAGGTGAAATTCTGCACCGATATTGGCTCCGGCTAATACTTTTAATAAAAAGCGTGAGGGCTGGGACAGGTCTACCGAAACGTTTTTTTGAACAATATCATCGATTTCTGCAGGGAAAATACCCTGATCAAATTTAAAGAGATCTTGTACATTAAAAGGCGACAAAACTTCGGCTTTTTCAGTTTTTTTGTTTTCCTCTTTAGACTCTTCCTCAGTAACCTTGTCAGAATCTTGGTCTTCTTCCTCTTCAGATTTTTCTACGGAATCTTCTTCGCTAGTATCCTGCTCTTTAGAAGAGCCTTCTTCTTTAGCCTCCTTTTCAGGTTTCTGGCTTTCTTCTTCGGGGTTCTCTTCTATTTTTTCTTCGTTAGCAACTTGTTCTTTAGAAGCCTCTTCATCTTGAGGTTCTTCTACATTTTGACTCCCATCAGTTGCTGTTACTTGAGGAGTTGTTTCTTCTTGATTAAAAGCAGGAGGCTCTTTAACAGGCTCATTTGCTTTAGGTTGACCATCTTCTTTAGACTGATCTTGCGTAGCGGGTGCTGAATCTGGCAACGGTTGCTGATTTTGATTAGGCAAAGCTCCGTTTTCTTCCATAGTGGCATGCTGGGTTGCGGTAGTTTTTACATCCCCTAATGGGGATTCTGTCTTTTTTTCTCCAGCTACAGATAGCGAATCTATATCTATCTTTTGACTAGAGGTTTTCTGCTCTGACTTTGCAGAAGCCAGGAAAGCTTCAGCAAGTTCTTTATCTTTATCGGAGGGAGAAGCATCGGAAGAATCTTGCTGGGTTGCTGGAGAAGGTTTTGTTGCTCTATCCTGTGAAGCCTTACTTTGCTTCTCCGTCTTTTTCTTTCTATCGGCAGGTTCTGGCGAGACATTAATCGTATTTTCTGATGAAAAGTCAAAATCGTAAACAACATCCTCAGGATCAAATTCATCCGTGAAAAAAGAATATTGATTGCTTCCAAATGTTATGACGTCGGTATGATTTATTGGTGTTGTTTCTGTAATTTCCTTTCCGTTTACAGTAACGGGATGAGCGAGGTCTAAATTGGTAATATAGTAGAGGTCTTCTTCTTTTGTAATAATCACCTGAGTGCCCGCAAGCTTAGGATCCTCCAACTGAATATCGCTAGTAGCCTCGTCCTTTCCTATGGACCAGCTAGTTCCTTCTTCGAAAACCAGAACAAATCCTGACAACGGGCCTTTATCAATAATTAACCGTGCACCCATGTTTTTCTACCTCTGTCGCCTATTGTCCTTGTTGTGGTTTGTCCAATCCCAAATCTTCAAGCCAAGTTTCAGAAAAATTCATAAAACTCTCTACGTAAAGCGCAAAGTCTTTATATGAAACTTCTTCAGGAATTCTACGTGTCATGACAATATTGCCCTCGGAATCCAACCCGAGAGCCCCCCCTCCTGTTTCTCTACCAAACAAGTTCGCTACCATCATCTGTAAGTATGCTTTATTTATATCCGCAGAAGGAGCTAGCTTCCCTAAGAAAGCGCTAAAAACAATTTCATTGTCTGCATTTTGTAATACACGTATCTTGACAAGATCGCTTATAGGCAAGACGTATGCTCCGTCAGCATCGAATTCGAGGGTTGACGTTATACCAATATACGTGGCAAAATTTTTTATCAATTTCTCCAACATGCCCGCTCTTCCTACACACAGGAACGGCTGTCTCTTCTTCATAGAAAAAATTAGACAACCTCTTTTCTAGACTTTGCTTTTTCAGCCTTTAAATCGAGTTATGCCAATACAAACTTTAAAAATAAAAACGATTTCTTGTTTCTACAAACAACAGCACGTTCGTTTTTTTGTTCATCTTTTTCACTATAAAGAACAAAAGACCTAAGAAAAATCAGGCTGATTTTTATTGTGTTTGTTATCAACCACAATTGCTAGTACTAGACCACACTTGCATACAAATCCATCGCATTAACGATGAAAGCCTAGAGTATTTTCGATAGCTGTATATGTCAAGAGATGAATTAGACGCTAAAGAATCAACAGCTTGGGACGAGAAGTTCGAATCTGGCTCAAAGATATATTTGAGCTCTTTTTTTCATAAACTTCCCATTGTTTTCTTGCTGCTAGAGCTAAAAATGGTTTTTCTTTATTTGTACACTGCTTACTAATTTGAAGTTTCTTCTGCACACGCTCGCTAATAAAATCCATATCCAAATACGAGATCCCTTCGGGACGTTCCACTAAAGTAAAGGTACGCGGAACATTGAAATCAAAAACCACCCGATTTGGAATACCTGCCAAACTTTCTAAAGATAGTCCGGGAAAATCTCTGGCGGATTCCGATGATCCAAAGAAAATGACATCATAAGGCTTTCCGAAGGAAAGTTGACTACGAGCCACCGTATCGTATGGTATGGGAATATTTTTTCGAGAGCAAAAAATTAGATTTCGGTAACCTTTCGCACTCAACCCTTTTGCGATCTTCCGATTAACATCAGAGTAACCGATAAATAAAAGTTTGTCTTTTGTTGATTTACCATGCAAGTCTAGAGTTTCTTCAACAATGGATTCCATCGTCACAACAGGATAAGACAAAGACACTTGAGAACGAAAATCCTTTCCTTCTTTTAAAGCTTTCTGAAATAGAAAATGTAGAGCAAAGGGTAGTTCTCGATCTGTTTTTGCTTTAATATATGCGCGTTTCACCTGACCCTGTATTTCTGTTTCCCCAAAAATCAAACTGTCCATACCGCTAGTAACAGTAAATAAATGGGTAAAACACGCTAATCCTTGATAACAATAAGGACGCGTTCCTAAAGAAGAAATCCAAGAAAGCAATTTCGATTGAACGTTGGCATTACTTTTAGAAAAATAATAAATTTCCGCTCTGTGGCATGTCAACAGTAAAACGAAAGATCCATCTCCGCCGAAAAAACGCTGCGCCAATAGTGTATCAGCTTCAAAAGTCTTTAAGATATTAATCACTGCTTCTCTTTCTTTTAAAGCAGCCTCTCGATAGCTAATTCCAACAACTCCTAGAACCATAAGCACGTTGTAATAAGTTTTCCTCTTATTCTCTAAATACAAGACAAATAATAGAGAACTGAGAACGAAAGTAGTCTAGGTGTATAGCCCAAGATCAAATTAGATGCCATCTATTTATCCTCTCTTAGACTGGTTCCCCGTACAAAATACAGAGAAAATAAGACAAGGCCTTATCCTAATATTAAGACATAAATTATGGGAATATCCCTAGTTCCTTAAAGTCTTACTTCATCACTTGTCATCCATATTCAAGATCGTTTCAACTTTTGTGACCCACTTTCCAACTAACGAAACTCTAGATTTAATGCTTAAACTAGAAGAAGTATTATAAAATATTAAAAATATAAAAATCTTAAACTTTAGTCTAAAAACTACGTCTATCTTGATTGAGAAAAAGAAATATCGTAATCTGACAAATCTTCTGGGAGAGAGGCTTAGATCTCCCGGAGTCCAATAGTAAACAGGGCTATTGTTGAGAAATACTTATAGCACTGCTATGGCTAACCATTAACTCAAACATCGCGCAGTAGAATTCTAACAGAAGTCTTTTTCCTTAGAACGCAGTAAGAAGAATAGAAAATATGGCAACATATACTGAAGCTAGTGTTGTTTCTCTAGCCTCCCTAGAGCATATTCGCCTACGCGCGGGTATGTATATAGGCAGATTAGGAGACGGTTCCCAAATTGAAGATGGGATTTACACTTTATTCAAAGAAGTTGTGGACAACGCAATAGATGAATTCATCATGGGTCATGGGAAGACTATTTCCATCTCTACCAATGCCACCACGATAACCGTGCGCGATTCCGGGCGAGGCATTCCCTTAGGGAAAGTGATCGATTGCGTTTCTAAGATCAATACCGGAGCAAAGTATACTCAAGATGTATTTCATTTTTCTGTAGGATTAAATGGCGTGGGGTTAAAAGCTGTTAACGCCCTTTCAGAAACGTTTACTGTACGCTCCGTACGCAAGAAACAATACCACTATGCAACCTTTTGCAAGGGAATTTTGCAAAATTCGCATCAAGGTTCTACGAAAGATCCAGACGGGACAGAAATCACCTTTTCTCCTGATGCCACAATCTTTACCAACTTCTCTTTTAATGATGAATTTTTAAGAAAGAAAATCCGTCGTTATACTTATTTGCATCCTGGTCTTGAGATTATTTGCAATAATGAAGTTTTCCTATCGCAACAAGGTCTTTTAGACTTATTTAAAGAGGAAGTTCCTGAAGATACCCTTTACCCGCCAATAACCTTCCAAAATTCTGAATTATCCTTTCTATTCACACATGCAGAAACACATAACGAACGTTATTTTTCTTTTGTTAACGGTCAAGAAACTATAGATGGGGGTACCCATCTAGCAGCTTTTAAAGAGGCTATTGTTAAAGGAATCAACGAGTATTTTGGAAAAAGTTTTGCAAGCAATGATATTCGCAATGGCCTTATCGGCTGTATCGCAATAAAAATTGCCTCGCCAATTTTTGAATCACAAACAAAGAATAAGCTTGGCAACACACAAATTCGCCCAGGAATAATTAAAGACGTTAAAAGCGCGATTATTCAAGAGCTCAAAAAAAACAAACCCTATGCTGATCTTCTTCTTAATAAGATTAAGCTAAATGAAAAAACCCGAAAAAATATTCAATTCCTCAAACAGGATCTCAAGGATAAACAAAAAAAACTCCATTATAAGATCCCAAAACTTCGTGATTGTAAGTTTCACTACAACGAGCGTTCTCTATATGGCGAGGCATCATCTATTTTCGTGACGGAGGGAGAATCTGCTTCTGCATCTATTTTATCTTCAAGAAATCCACTAACCCAAGCTGTCTTTTCTCTTCGAGGGAAACCCCTGAACGTTTTTTCCCTAGAAGAGGAGAAAATGTATAAAAATGACGAGCTATTCTACTTGGCTACAGCATTAGGTATTACGAAAAATAGTACGCAGCTCTTGCGCTACAATAAAATTATTCTTGCTACTGATGCTGATGTGGACGGGATGCATATCCGTAATTTATTAATTACATTCTTTTTAAAAACCTTCTTACCAATAGTTGAAAACCGTCACTTGTTTATCTTAGAAACGCCTGTATTCAAAGTTCGTTATAAAGAGACGACGCTATATTGCTATTCAGAACAAGAAAAAACAGACGCTATACGGAAGTTAAGGAAAAAAGAAACAGCATTAGAAGTAACAAGATTTAAAGGTTTAGGAGAAATTTCTCCTAAAGAATTTAAAACCTTTATTGGTGCGGACATGCGTCTAACCCCAGTAACAATTAATGCATTAGAATCCGTAGAGACTCTTTTACAATTTTATATGGGGAAAAATACCAAAGAACGAAAACAATTTATTATGGACAACCTCATTACCAACTTATAGCTTATGCAGGACGTTTCAGATCTTTTTAAGACGCATTTTATGCACTACGCATCTTATGTGATTTTAGAAAGAGCCATTCCCCACATTCTTGATGGTCTTAAACCCGTACAACGACGTTTGCTATGGACCTTGTTTCGCATGGACGATGGCAAAATGCACAAGGTTGCCAATATTGCTGGTAGAACTATGGCCCTGCATCCCCATGGGGATGCTCCCATTGTTGAGGCTCTCGTTGTCCTAGCAAATAAAGGTTACCTGATTGACACTCAGGGAAACTTCGGGAATCCCCTAACCGGGGATCCCCATGCTGCAGCAAGATATATTGAAGCGCGCCTTAGTCCCCTAGCTAAAGACATTCTATTTAACACAGATTTAATGTCTTTCCATGATTCCTACGATGGCAGAGAAAAAGAGCCTGACATTCTTCCTGCAAAGCTCCCCTTACTTTTGCTGCATGGTGTTGAAGGAATTGCTGTAGGAATGACAACGAAAATTTTCCCGCACAATCTCTATGAACTTATTGAGGCACAAATTGCCATTTTAAATAACCGTACATTCACCCTACTTCCCGATTTTTATTCTGGAGGTGTGATGGATGCCTCAGAATATCAAGATGGTTTAGGTTCTATAACAATTCGCGCCTCTATTCAAATAGTAGATTCAAAGACCTTAATCATAAAAGAAATCTGTCCTTCAACAACAACCGAGACTTTGATTCGCTCTATCGAAAACGCAGCAAAACGCGGTGTAATCAAAATTGATTCGATTCAAGATTTCTCAACAGATCAACCTCATATAGAGATAAAGCTCCCCAAAGGAATCTATGCTAAGGATATCCTAGAACCTCTATTCCAATACACAGAATGCCAAGTTGTTTTAACGTCTAAACCGACGGCGATTTATAATAATAAGCCCGTCGAAACATCCATTTCTGAAATTTTGAAGCTTCACACGGAAGCTCTTGAAGGGTACTTACAAAAAGAACTACAGATTCTTCATGATGAGCTGGCTCAAGAACATTATTATAAATCTTTAGAATACATTTTTATTAAGCACCGCTTATACGACATAGTCAGAGAGCTCCTCTCTAAGTTAGGAAATAAAGTCTCTCAAGAAGACCTTCATGAAGCAGTATTAGCCTCTTTAGCTCCTTTCATCTCGAGTTTACCTGAGGCTCCTTGCAAACAAGCCACGAGTCAACTTGCTTCATTAGCGATAAAAAAAATCCTCTGCTTTAACGAAACTAGCTATACGAAAGACCTGGAAGGGATAAAGAAAAAACAAACTGCTGTGAAAAAAGATCTGAGCAATATGAAGAAGTTTACGATTAAATATCTCAAGGGTCTTTTAGCAAAATATGGCGAGCTTGGAAAAAGAAAAACACAAATTTTATCGTTTTCTAACCAAAAGAAATCTGTTCTTAAACAACAAACTTTAGTGTGATTAGAAACAAAAATTTTTTATTTTTTAAAAACTTTTTATTTCATGATTATAGAAAATAACTTCCCAGCATAGTAAAATGCGTAATTAAGCTAGGCATCGAGGTCTGTAGGTTTATGGAACCACGCTACATCAATATCAACAAAGCTGAGACTCAAGAAACTACACCAGCACAGGAGATCCATTCTCCCGAATATTTATCCCCAACAAATATGACATTCGATGGTCCTGTCAAAACCTTGGATCAGCTCAGGTTAGCGCTTATTCAAAAAATGGGAGAAGAAAAAGGAAAAGAGATGTACGACAAGTTCATTCAATCCATTCTCATCTCTTCTTTTGGTAACATTCATAAAGAAATAGATCGCGCTCAAAAAGCATCTAAAAAAATGCGTTCCATTTATAAAGAGTAGTATGGGAATTACCTACTTTTTAGCCCTACCTCTTGATGAAGAAGATATCTTGCGTTTTCTAAACTCAGCAAAACGTTGGGCTCCGTTTTTAAATCAAGATCTCTATCTTGCTCTTATTTCTTATAATGATTCTGCTTACCTTGCTAAGGAAATCTCCTCTTTTCCCTGCACTATTGAAGAATGGCAAAAATCAGTAGACCATGTGTCTAGCCTGCTTACCCATACATTTTTATGCGCATCAGTGAATGGGCTTACCTTCTTTGCCTGCTCACAATTTAAACAAATTGATTTAACATTCTGCGCCAAATAAAACTTTTAAATATAAAAAGATAGTTTCTAAAAAATAATAAAACTATACTCCTTTTGCTACCCCCCGACCCTCATAAAAAGAATCCAGAAAGCAACCAGCCTCCCACTAGATTAATTAAATAAGCTTCTTTCAAGAACTTATTTGTAAAGCTATTTTTAACGGCTTTTCTCTAGAACCATAAGTTTCTTTATCTTAATATATTTGAATAAAAATTTCTCATTGCAATGAAATCAAAAAACACACTTCTTTTTATTGTTAATGAAACTAATCGTGATCGATTAGATAAGTTCTTAGTGTCTCAAAACCCGGAATACTCTCGAGCCTTTTATCAACAACACATTTTAGACGAGCGTGTTACGGTTAATGAACAGGTACAAACAAAAGTTGCTACACAACTAGTTCCTGGAGACTCTGTTTCTATTATAATCGAGGAAAAAGAAGAACTCCTAGAACTGTTACCCGAAGCCATTCCTCTAGATAAAGTTTACGAAGACGAGATGATTCTCGTGATAAATAAGCCTAGGGACATGGTAGTGCATCCGGCCCCCGGTCATATTCGCGGGACTGTGGTTCACGCTCTTTTACATGAAATCGGAGAGCGTCTTAAGCAAGAGTTCCCCGAAGAGCCGTGGAGACCGGGAATCATTCATAGACTGGACAAAGACACTTCCGGCTTGTTAATCACAGCAAAAACCCGGCAAGCGAAAACGATTTATAGTGAATTATTCGCGACGAAACAGCTGAAAAAGAGTTATTTGGCCATTTGCGTGGGCAAGCCGACGGCAACCCTAATCCATACAAAACTGGCTAGACATCATAGTAAACGCAAAGAAATGGCTGTTTCCCTCACAGGGAAAGAAGCTATTACTCATTGTGAGGTACTTGCTTACAATGGGAAATTAAGCTTAGTACTCTTGCGTCCAGAAACTGGACGTACTCACCAACTTAGAGTGCATATGAAGCATTTAAATACCCCAATCTTAGGCGATCCTGTATATGGATCGCCCTCTATAAACGCCGGTTATGGTCTTGACAAACAACAATTGCACGCCTATAGCTTGGATTTCATCCACCCCCAGACACACAGACGTCTAAACCTAACAACAGAACTGCCTTGCGATATGAAGATCTTGCTATTAAAAGAATTTCATAATAGTAAAACCGTTATTGACAAACAATTGTTTGAATCAATCATTAAAACAAACATCGGTTATTAATTAAGTTTGATTATTTTAACAGACGATTTAAAATTAAATTAATCTGAGTTCGATTTTTTTTACCGTTCTCCCGCAGACAACGCGAATTTAGTTATAGGATTACTTTATGAAAGACTTTTTAGCTTATATTATTAAAAACCTTGTGGATCGCCCAGAGGAAGTGCACATTAAAGAAGTTCAAGGCACTCACACCATTATTTACGAATTAACAGTTGCGAAACCCGATATTGGTAAAATTATAGGAAAAGAGGGTCGTACAATCAAATCCATCCGCACTCTTCTTATTTCTGTAGCCAGCAGAAATAACGTGAAGGTTAGCTTAGAAATTATGGAAGATAAGTAGCTTTAAAATATTTTCCCCTATACGTCTTTTCCAGAATATTTCATCACACTCGATATTCTGTTTCCGCCTGCGGAAGCCCCGCAGGCAAAGAAGAATAGGGTTTCTTTTTGATCATACTAGAGAATTCGGACCGAGCAGGATTCGAACCTGCGACCATTCGCTTAGAAGGCGAATGCTCTATCCACTGAGCTATCGGTCCAGATTTATCAAGAAACACAAAGTCTCGGTCAGGGGATCCTCCAAGACTAGGGATAATTCGGGTTCTAGTATAAATCTAAATCTAAAAAAGTCAAACAAGACTCGGTTCTTCCGTTACTTCTCTGTGTTCCTCGAAGAGCGTTCTCTTCTTAAAATCGTAGGTGGACTTGTTTCAAATAAACCTCTATAGTGGCTTTTTAACGGAAGAAAAAGGGTGCTTACGATGTTCTCAGACAAGATGATCCTCATTGCCGGCCCTTGTGTCATAGAGGGAGAAGAAATTACGCTAGAAATAGCTTCAAAAATCCACGAACTTGTTTCTCCCTATGCGGATCGCATTCATTGGATTTTCAAAAGTAGCTACGACAAAGCGAATCGTTCCTCTATAAATTCTTATCGAGGCCCGGGATTAAGCGAAGGCCTAAGAATCCTGTCCAAGGTTAAAGAAACTTTAGGAGTGGAAATTCTTACAGATGTGCATTCTCCTGAAGAAGCCCGCGCAGCTGCCGAGGTTTGTGATATTCTTCAAATTCCAGCATTTTTATGCCGACAAACCGATCTTCTTGTTGCCGCTGCTGAAACAAACGCTATTATCAATATTAAAAAAGGGCAATTTCTCTCTCCTTGGGATATGCAAGGCCCTGTGGACAAAGTCCTCTCTACAGGAAACAATAAGATTATTTTGACTGAAAGAGGGTGCTCTTTTGGCTATAACAATCTTGTTTCGGATATGCGTTCCATTCCTGTTCTTTCGAGCATGGGTTTTCCCGTTGTTTTTGACGGAACACATTCCGTTCAACTTCCCGGCGGGTTAAAAACCCAAAGTGGCGGACAAACAGAATTTATTCCCACATTAACACGAGCTGCCCTAGCCGCAGGAGCGCACGGTCTGTTCATAGAAACGCATTCCCATCCTGCTATAGCCAAAAGTGACGCGGCCTCTATGTTACCATTAAAGACTTTTGAAGCTCTTCTTCCTCTATGGGATCAGCTATATACTTGTGTACGTTCATTTGAGATGGCTTCAGTATGACTAAATTCTTGTTCTACGGCTTGTTATGTTCTTTAGGGATATTTGGCATAGCTTGCACAACAATTGTCGCTATAATCAAAGTAGACAGCATTTGCGATGTCTCTTGTATGAACAAGCACTTTGAAAAGGCGCCGCCCTTTTTAAAAATTAAAAAACTCGGCATACACAAGCAAATAGTTTCTCCTGAACGGCAGTTTTTTAACTGCCGTATAGATAAGTCCTGTATGGAGCTTCACCTTTCTGATGCGAATTATACCTGTAAGGAATCTTTGTCGAAACTTTCCGGCCATATCCATACTCAAGATTTAAACAAGCTTATGACATTTCAGGGCAACGAAGGTTTGTTAAACTATCAAGATTGCTCTTTAAACATTTATGATTGTCGCTTTCATGTTGATCCTATCCACCCAGATCCCAACTCTTCCGAAGAACGTGCTGTAGGAGGCATGAAAACTTTATCCCTATCTTTTTATTGAGAAAGTGAGAGTTTATGCCGATACTTTCTGTCTGTAATTTAATAAAAAAGTATAACAAAAAGCCCGTCACTAATGACGTGTCTTTTGAAGTAAATGCCGGCGAGGTTGTTGGACTGTTAGGCCCTAATGGCGCGGGGAAAACAACAGCTTTTTACCTCACCGTAGGCTTGATTCGTCCTGATTCTGGGAAGATCATTTTTAAAAATACGGATGTTACTAAACGAACTATGGATTACCGAGCTAGATTAGGGATTGGCTACCTAGCTCAAGAACCCACGGTATTTAAAGAACTGACAGTCAAAGAAAATCTCGTTTGCATTTTAGAAATCATCTATAAAGCAAGAAAACAACAATCGCATCTTTTAGAAGCACTGATAGATGATTTGCAATTAGCTTCTTGTATCAATAAAAAAGCAGGGACACTATCCGGAGGGGAACGGAGAAGATTAGAAATTGCTTGTGTATTAGCTTTAAATCCTAGTGTTCTTCTGCTTGACGAGCCATTTGCAAATGTGGATCCCCTTGTTATTCAAAACGTAAAATACCTAATTAAAATTCTTTCGGGTCGCGGTATTGGTATTCTTATTACAGATCACAATGCTAAAGAACTGCTTTCGATAGCAGATCGTTGTTATCTCATTATTGATGGGAAGATCTTTTTCGAAGGTTCTTCCTCACAAATGATCGCCAACCCTATGGTAAAGCAGCATTATCTCGGGGATTCTTTTTCTTTCTAGTCTAGAAAATCATCTTCTGCGAGAACTTCTTTTGCGATAGCTTTGATAGTAGTTAACCCTTCGGGGAATCCTATATCACACAGCAAAGTATTTACATATTCTAGTTCTGTACGCAGCTGATCATTAATGAACTCTAAACGAGCTAATTCTTGTTGAATATGCGGCGTGGTCATAATCCCCTTCCTTCACTTTCTTGCTTTCACAAGAAAATAAGGAGCGAGAATCATGCCAAACACCACTGATTTATCAAAAATCTTATACTTTTATAAGAAAACTCCTTAACCCATTAAGCTTCTAGCTAAACTCAAATACATTTGGTTTAATACCTGCAGAGAAGTCGCAACAACAGTCCATTCCTGCTGCATAGATGTGAGATGCATCTGTAGTTCTAATTGATAGTTCTGTCCCATATCAGCATAAGATTGCTGATCAGCTTGTATCATTGCCTGTAGTGGGAACATTCCTCCATTAATGGCATTACCTGATAAACCTGATACCAAAGCATCCTCTAAGATCTCTAATCGCGCTTGCCACTGATCTTCACCACCTCTAACAATGAATGTTCCGGGAACAGAACCGTTTTCTATACTTAAAGGAGCTAAGTAGTTTTGTAAAAGCACTAGAGATCCTGATACGGCATTTAGATTGTCCTTATAATTATTTAATGAATCTATTATGCGCGAACGTTGCTCTTCGGTAATTTTAGAATCTTCTGTTACCTTTTTTATCTGTTCTGCAAGCACTACTTCTGCTTGTTGAGTACTTTTAAGATACGATGCAGCTTTTTGTCGCTCCGTTTCTAATTTTGCTCGAGCACTATCTGCTGTTCCAGGAAATTCATCCTTACCTTTTTGTCCTACAGCCGGCTGTTGCCCTACATAACTGGCAAAATTAAAATATGTAGCAGCATTAATATATTCTGAAATGGCATCAATCATGGCATTTCCGACAGAAGAACCTAAATTACTGTAATATAGCTGAGAGTAAATGCTATTTAAGAAATCTACTTCTTTAGGCATGTAGCGATCGATCAATACAGAAGCTACAGCTGAAGGCAATGCCATGGCCTGTAATTCATTGGCTCGAGATAATAACTCTTCTTTATACAATTCTGCTTTTAAATCTTGGCAATCTTGCAGCTGCTCCCGACTCGTATCTATTAAAGCACCAAGCTGTATTGTTTCAACTTCAGCCAATCCTTTAAATTGAAAATACGTTCTAGCAGTGCTTTCTGCTTGCTGATTTGCCCTACTTGTGACATTTTTTAACAAACCAACAGTCCCGCGGTTTAAAAGAACAGGATTAATTGTTGTTTTACCAGAATTATTGCTATAAATTGTGTATTGTTCGTTTCCGTTTAGGGTAAACACAAATTGACCATTTTGGGTAACAATACCAGTCATTGTATTTTGAATAGTAGAAGCTATACTTAGTAACGATCCGGTTAATTCTTTTGCTTCCTCTTTTATCACATTCCCAACCTCGGCCATAGTCGAGAGAGGTTTATTAGCTAGCACTGTGGAAGCAATAAAATACGCCCAGACAGCACCGACATAGTTGCCTCCAGCAAAAGAAGGTACCGTAGTCAACGCCTGGTTAACTAACTGTTGTTGTTTAACTGTCAAATCATTAAATCTAGAATTAATTGCCCGAATAGCTTGTACTGCGCCAGAAAGCGCGGCACTACTAATTTCCACGGTCACGTTTCCCAAGTCGATAGGAGCAAACACTCCAATGAATGAAGAAACTAAACTAGATATCTGATTAAAAACAGCTTCTTGGTGACGGTTTACAAAAACAGCTGCTTCGTGAATAACATTAAAAGACTCAATCGCAGCCACCTGATCTTTATAAAGACTGGAAATTCGTGCACATAAATCAATTTTATCATTTCTTGATAGAGCAGACGTATTGATGGTGTCTGATAACTGATCCCCAAGTTGGTCTATAAGATTAAACAGATCTGCACTATAAGATTGTACAGAGTTTCCTAGCTTGTTTAATTCCCCTTCTAGCTCTAGAAAAATACTGTATTCTTCTTCAGTTAACTTGGATTTCACAACCGCAAGCACAAGTTGTAATCCCCTAACACGACTATCGCCAAATACTTGGGATAACAAAGAAGCATCTTCGTATTTGTTTGACAGCATATTTATATAATCAGCTTTTTTCCCCCCGGTAAAAATAGTCGCTCTTTGAACTGTAGAGCAAATCTCTTGAGGAAGAGCGTATAAAGATGTAAAGTCCTTATCTGTTAGATTCATCCCTGCGGCAACCAAACGATTTACTTCAGATTGAATTGCTTGAAGAGCAGTAACATCAGAGTTTTGACTGCCTGCCGCTTGAACAATCGTGTTAACAACCTCTTGAATACCCTGCAGCAAACGATTAGCCCACTGTTGTTTAACAGAGTTATAGAAAGGATCTGCTGTATTAGGACCTGCACTATCTCCTACAGCAGATGTAGTCGCGACTACTGCTATTGGAGAATGTGTGTCAGATAGGGGTTTATGATGAACAGCCACGGTATGGCTCTTCTTGCTTATCACTCTGTCTTCTATTTCAGATTTACGAAGCTTTTCTACTAATAGTCGGTATTTTTTGTCAGATTGTTGATCTAAAATACGTATCAACTGCTGCAAAATAAGACGCTCAGCTTCAGTTTTTTTGTACTGAAAAAGATTCTCCAATAACTCATTTCGTTTTTGTACAGACACAGAACAAAGTGTTATTGGTAATTTTTTATAATTTTCTGAAACAGAATAACTATTGATGATATCCATACAGAGAACAGTCTTGTTAACTTTTATTTTTAATAAAATTAACATGAAAACTATTTTTATAATTAATCAAAAACTAATAGTTTTTCTTAAAGACAAAAAGAACAACATTATAAGAAAAATAAAAATTTTTAGTTAAAAAGCAGGATAGAAAAAAACTTCATAAAATAAGAAAATAAAATAAAAAATTAAAAGCAATTTCTATGTCTTCTTTTTACATACAAAATAGGCCTAAAACAGTTTCCGGTGACGGTTTATTTACTATTAAATTAGATCATAAGTTTTCTAATTTTGACCCTAAAACGCAGCCGGCTATAGACATAGAAGCCCTAAATTCTGGGTTGTATGTTTTAAAACGTTTAGCATCTGTTATAGAAGCTGGAAACATCCAAACTTCTATGTTATTAAATCCTAATAACACAATATTCCCCCCGCCACCAGCAGCTCCTAAATCTCCCAAAAGAAGCAGCCCTGCAGCAGATCCGAAAACAACCCAAACTATTCCCAATATTCAGGAAAAAACAGCTGTGGCTTTAGTTCCTCTAGTTCTTGATGGTTTAACAACCTTCATGGATTCAACCCCAGATGTTAAATTAGGACAAATTGCTTCCGTGATTCTTGCTGTAACTTTGGTTAATTCTCTCAAGAATAAACCCTCTCTTACTGCTCAAGAACAGACAAGATTATTTAGCAACTGCTACCAACCATCTAAGCAAAATATTCTTGATCAAATCAAAAAAGAACAAGCTACTGAAATTAAAAAGGGTCAGGATAAATTATCAGAAAAACTTCAGTCTGCTGGAGCTACTGAAGAAGTTATTAAACAAGCTCTTAGCCAATATGAAGACACCTTTGTATCCGACTTTTTTGATGCTCATGTGAAAGAACAGTTCATGACTTATCGATCACTTATCGGGGGAGAAATTTCCAAAATGGCGACAGAGATGAAAACTCTCGAAGCAAAAATCCCCGATCCAACGAAAGACAACGTTCAAAGTGTCAATGGCCAAACGATGTTGCAAGCTGTGTTTAACGGCCTCACAGATGCTGTGAACAAAGTTCCAGCACTGGGAGGAGAGCAGGATGTTTTTCAAACATTATTAGCTCTAAGCAATCTTCTGACTCAAACCACATTTGATACTGAAGCTTTAAAAAAGATTTACGATGCTACAGACCTACCCAGCCAAGCCTCTCTAGATTTATATTTGAAATCTCGAGACGCCGCTATATACCGAGAAGGAGTTACCAGTGCGTATCAGACTGCTGTACAAAATCTAACCTCGGTTCGCTTTTCTATAGAAAATGAAAAACAGACCCTAGAAAATCAACTCTCAGCATTTCAGCAAGCAGTAAGCTGTTTTACAGAATGGGTCAATGGATCTAAAAACATAAAAGACGGTAACACATATACTTCTGTGCTTGTAACGTCAGCAATGGAAGCTGTTGCGGGATTAACCTGTTTATCTCAAATGCTGGGGAACCTTACTCAAGAAGAACAGACTATAGTCAAAAAATATGTCCCCAACTACCTCCAACTTGCTATAGGAAACGGCACCACATTAACTAGATTCATTGCAGAAATGAGTTCTTTTCAAGAAATTGCAGAATATACTCTAAATAACGCTATCACTACCACTGCCGCTGTAACACAATTCCTAGCAGGCAAAGGAGGCGCTATTGCCACTTTTCCCCTTTTCTCTGAGGTCGGTCAAACAATAGGGACAATTGCCTATGCTTTGAGTAATTATATTAAAACAGAAAACGGGCTACAGATCCCTAATTTTGATACTTTTGTAAAAAATGAGTTAAAAGTTGCGAATATCGATGGTAATTTCGTCAATCAAGCCACTTCAGTATTAACAAATTTCACAACAGAAGCAAATCAACATATTCAAAAACTCCAGCAACAAATAGATGCTTTAGATAAAAAATACAGCGAATATAATCCGGCAAATGCTAGTTTTACTAACGATCGCAAAAAAGCTGTTGAAAGTTGGTTAAATTCTGAAAGCCTCGGATCTGCGTTTATTTATCTAATATTAAACTCACAGCTGCCCAAGCAATCAGCCTTCCTAAATCCTTTAATCGAAGAAATTAACTTTAATAACCTTGCTGCAAACGCTATTAATGATCTTTTAAAAATCACCAATCACTTTTCAACGACCTCTGTATATTACAACTTCTCCTCCTATCTTATTCAAAGTAAAGAAGGCACAGATCTATTCTGCGGTGATTATTTTGAAACCTACCTTGCCCTATCCAGAGAAAAAGAATACATAGCGCGTGATGCAGACCGTTGTAGACGCGCCCAAGCCATGGTAGAAGCTTTATTAAAGAAAATAGAAGCTTTGCCTGGAGCAAGCTCGTCTCAAAGATCTGAGATGCTCAATGCAACTTCTAACTATAAGTATGCCCTCACAATTACATTTAACCAGCTGAATCTTTTAAACTCTCTGTTGTCTAACCTGAACATTCAGGAACAAAAGAACAACGACGGCAAATACAAAAGCACCGTATTTAAAATCACTGGTCCAACAGATTGGATTCCAACTCTGGCTTCTTTGGAAGGTTTTATTTCCAATGGATTTCCTAACATAACTCCTACTGGAGGGCTAGGGCCTCTATTTACTCAGATTCAATCTGACCAACAGGACTATACCACGCAAGGACAAACCCAACAGTTAAACCTGCAAAATCAGATGACTAACGTACAACAAGAATGGACATTGGTATCGACATCAATGCAGGTGCTTAACCAAATTCTCTCGAGACTTATTGGAGAAATTTACCCTAATTAGATAACTAGTTGAAATGGGGAGCCTAAAGGTTCCTCCATTTCTTCCCCCTTTCTTCTGTTATATCCCAAACAACCGCACAATATATTTTTGCTTCTTAACTTCAATCGTATGCTCTATTTCAGAGTCGATGCATACGGTCCGTTACTCTTGGCGATACACTTTCGTATAGCAAATTGAGATGCCCAATATCTAAATCTGAGCATAAAAAAACCCGCTCTGAGAAACACAGAACGGGCTTTTTGGAAAACAAATTTTCCTGAAAGTTTCTATTTTTACTGTAGGTATCCAGAATATAGCGATGCAATGTTCACTAATACCTGCTGGATAAACAGAGGCTGTTTTTCAAACGCTGCTTCTTTTGCTTCAGCCAGTCTTTTAGATCCTCGAGCAAATTCATCCTCAAGTTTGCTAATAAATTTCTGCGTAGAGTCATTAGAAATCTGTACGTAAGGATAACCTGACTGCGGAGCTTTTGTAACCGCAGAGGTTAGTTTCTGCTTGATTTCTTCCTCATTCGCCTGAGGATTATTTTGTAATACGCCTAATAAAGTTTGTAGCACACCTACTGAAGAGTAAACATCTCCGAGGGTATTGCTATTACCTGCTATAATTCTTGCAAAGCGTTGAGCTGCTGTATCATTATCACGAGGTCGTATTTCCGTTCTTGAAACTGTCCGTGTTAATGCGGGAGTAGCCGTACGATCTAAAACTTCTCGGTTAGCCGCACTACTTTGTGAATAGATATCGCTCAGAGATTGATAAGCTCCATAACCCGCGGAAAGAGAGTCCGCATAAGATTTAGAAGTTGAAGATGAGAATCCTGTTTTGTAAAGCTGCTTTACAGCTGCCCCACCTTGATTTGCTGAAGCAATTGGGGCTCCCGTAGAAATTGAAGCTGCCGTTGTTATTGCGCCTAGGGCATTGGTAGCTCCTTCTTGTCCATTTGCTCCCTGAAGGGCTTCCTGTAAAGCTTGTTGTATTTCTTGTAGCTGAGCAGCAGATTCTGCATCCGCAGAATCTACCTGCGTCGATAGATCAACCACCTGATTCAAGACTTCTTCCAACGATGCTGAAATATCAGAGTTTGTATGGAAGCCGTCAATCATATTTCTGAAACCCTGCATGATTATCGCTGCTGTTTCGTTATCAACATCTGCAAGCAACATAGATATTCTTGTTTCTCCTAAGGTAGGACCACGATTCTGAGAAGTTCCTACACTACCAGGGGCTCCGGGTCCACCGATAGGCACATCACTGCCACCACTGGGTTTAACTAAGAGAATATCAGCAGCAGCTTTCTTCTGCTCCTCCAGCGCCTGCTTAAGTATCGGAGAATCTGGAGCTTGCTTAAGAGCTTCTGCTAACAAATTTCCAGCATTTTCAATTGTCTTTTTAGCAGCCTCTATATTTGCAGGACTATTATTCGCATTAGCTTGACCAACAGCTGCGGTACTGTTTTTCCCCGCACTATAGCCATTCATTATAACGTTAGCTAAGTCCATTACTTCTGTCGTGGACGTATTCATTTTAGATTCTAAATCATCAATTACAGGATAACTAACCCCAGCTTTCTTCAACTCTTCAATAAGAGCGGCTGCGGTTGCTTTATTGGTCTCTGCTTGTCCTGCGGCACCTGTAATTTGATCTATGGACGAAGTAGTTTTTATAGCATCTAAAAGCTTCTGGTTTTCTTCATAAAGACTACCCAATTGATTAAGCTTATTAAGAGTATCTTTATTGTTATCGAGCGCTGTTTTCCATGCACCTGCTGTAGCTTTTTGTTCCTCAGTAGCCCCATCAGCAGCGGCCAGTCTCTCCATATCAGCAACAGCTTCTTGCAGCTTCTGTAAACCTGCCTTATATTGCTCATAAGTTGTCGCGTTTTGTAGCTCGGTTTTAGCTTCCTCTGCTTGCGCCTTAGCCTCATCAAAAGTCAGGACTTTTTCTGGGGTGCTCTGAGTCTTGGATGCCTCCGTAGTCTTTCCAGAAAACAAATTAGAAATTTTCTCACCCAAATTCGACAGGGCATTTTTAGCTGAGGCTAAAAAACTTAAGCGACCCAAGGTTTTTACCGAAGGTTGAGACGATGCAGATTCTCCCTCCGCTCCGGCTATTTTTCCAGCTTCTGAGCTACGATTTGCCGCGCTAGCCTCCATACCTAGAGTAGACATGTCTGCTGGGGCTATGTTTTTTGATTCGTCTATAGGACCGACAGGATTAACCATAACAAAAAAACCGACAAAAACTTTTATTTAATTATAAAAAATAAAAAAAAAGCTCACATCTTTTAATTAGACGTGAGCTTTTTTAAAGATTTTATTAAAAACGAATTAAAATGCGGAAATTAACCCGAGATCGAACTTCCTGTAAGTAAAGTCACTACCCAGGCGATCATCCGCAGGTTTAGAGTAAGCCCCATAGGCTCTGAAAGATAGGGAATCTGTAATTCCGTACATAAAGAGGTAAGAAGCACCCTTATAGTTCGTAAAACCATTAGCTTCTTTAGGATCGTAGTTTCCTGCGATCGCTTGAGCAAACCAGTATTTCAGCTGATTTCCTCTACCGATACCAGAAACATCGATTTCAGGAACAGCTAAGGCCTCTACGTATTCATAACGCACTGTTGCCGACCAATCTCCAGCTTTTCTTAGTCTACCTAAAGTTCCTCCCACAAACCAAGCCTTGTTATGCTTTTCATTTAGGGTTGTCGGTGTGGCTTTTGCCAGAGAATTTAGTAAATAAGCGCCGTAGACATACAAAGGTTTTTTCTTTCCGTGGAACCAGGGTAATTCGGAATATTTTCCAACCAACCATTGCCATACACAATATTTATACTTCAGAGTTGTAGAAACAGGTCCTACAGCTGTTTTTGATGGAGATGGAGCTTCTGTAGGAGAGAAGGAGTTCCAGTCAATAACGCTGCATTTTACAGAGAAGTTCCCGGGAAGCTTATTAACAATACCTTCAACAACCCAGGCATAATGTTTTTTCGCCATATTTACTACGAAAGGTCCCCCATGGATAATCACATTATATGGGAAGCGTTCGCAAAGACGTCGGGTTGCATAAAGATGGATACCATCAAAATTACTATTAAACTGAACCTCTGATTCAAAAATGCTGCCCAAAGAAGAACGGCCTATTTCTGCGAAGATATTCGTACGGGTCTCAGGATTTTCGTAGAAACGATATCCCAAGAATGCTCTATCGATATCCATACCGGCTGCAGAGGATTCTCCTCCAGCAATTGCAGCCCAGCTCATTTCCGATGTTAACCAAGTTTTATCGGCATTGTAATCTACATAGAGATTGAATTCGCTACGATAACGGTTTACTGGTAAGGGTTTATACTTATCTGTCTGAGCTGGGGGTGTTTTTATATCTTCTCTAGCATGGATCCACTTAGCACGCACATCTCCTGCTAATCTTAAAACTCCACCACGTTTTCTTGTTTCTACGAAACCGCGAGTATTTAAATACGCCTTCAAATCATCTAAATTAATAAACGTTTGAGAATCATGAGTTCTCTGCGAACCAGAAGGTGTACTTGCAAACCCCTGAGACATAGTTGTCGTTAGGGTTATGCCTACCAACCATCGATAAATATACTTTTTCATAGTTTCCTTGGTGTCGTTTTACTTATTCAACATGAGAAGATCGAAGAAGAGAGGTGATTTGGACAACCTTAACGAAACAATTGCTAGTGAGAAAGTAAGAAACAACTCGCTAATTCTGACTATCTTGTACTACGGATGAATTATGCAAAAAGCCTCGGCGTCCTTTCCAGTACTGTAAAGATGTTAGGTTTACAAGATCTTCTACTCGAAGCAGTTTTGCAAAACCGAACAAAAAAGCCAAGAAAATGACGCTTTCGGAAAAAAAAGCTGTGCTTTGTGCTACAAAAGACGACAAAGACCAGGGTAGGGGGGTGTAAGGATCAAGGAAAATTACATATGTAGTATGTGTAAGAATATTAATCCCTAGAGTAACTAGAGAGGCTAAACATGTCACCCCAACAACCTTCACAGATCGTTTAAATGTAATCCACATTAGCCCCGAATATGTTGGATGTTTTTTTGCAGCATATTTCCAAAGAAAGGCTAATTGCAGCCAAGAAGCAAGAGACGTAGCATAGGCTAGCCCTGAAACATGTTTGATTAGCCAACAACCAAAAACTACATTGAGCATCATATTTGCTATAGCAGCAAAAATTCCTATAATCAGAGGAATGGTGTAATGACGACGAGCGTAAAATAGTACGGAAATCAAAGGGATAAGAGCCATAGGTATAATACTACCGCTGTACCCACGTAAAACCTCTACAATAGCATGTACGGCGCTGCGGGGGAACAACCCGTGCTCGTACAATACGCGAACTCCTGGAAGAGCAAGAAGAAGTAAACCTGCGGTCATAATGACCATTACGGAAACGGTCAGGTTTAAAGAGAACTTCATGAGTTTATAACCTTCTTCATTATTATCTTCCTGAACACAACGAGAAATTGCCGGCAGAAGAACAGTAAAAACTCCGAGACCAAACAAATGGACCGGTAGTTGCTGAATGCGTATGGAATACATTAAATACAATGGGCCGACTTCATGTATGTAACGCGCTAAACACATATCGCTCAGAAGATTAATTTGGAACACGCCCATGGAGAGTAGGCCTAAGGATAGTGGAGCAAGCAAAGCTTTTAAGCCATCGTGTTCTTTAGGTGGAGTTGTTGCTGTTCCTAAAAATTTCCTCACTCCGGGCACAGTGACCAGCCACTCTAAAATAAATCCCACAACAAGAATAACCGATAATCCTACAATTCTATGTCGTGGGTCATAATTTCTAGCTAGAAACACTGTAAGAATCCAAAGGATATTGACAACAGCAGGCGCCAAACCCACGCTGAGAAATCTTTTCTCACAATGCAGCAAAGTGGAATTCACTGTATACATCATAAGAAATATTCCTGAAGGCAAGAGAATCATAGTTAGCAGCAATGCGTCAGCAACATTCCCTTGAACACAATACAGCCATATTCCAAGAGCTATTTCGATTACGAACGTGAATGCACAAGCATTAAAGAAAAAAAACCTAGAAAAACGCCTGAAAAAAAATGCGGCACGACTTGTATCCTGGGCTCTGAGAAATTCAAAATGAGGAATGAAAGCCAGCCCTAAAATAGGTCCTCCGAGAATTTTTCTTAAAAAGAAAATTATTCTAAACGCCAACCAAAAAGCAGCGACCAAAGAATCGGCCCCAAAATAAGCTGCCATAACAATTTCGCGCAGCATTCCTGTTACACGACTAAAAAAGGTTCCTGACAACAAATTAAAAAGTGAGCTGGCTATAGATGATCCCTGGCCGTCTTTTTTATTCATTAAAATGTCTTACTCCCTTAATACTTAATTTATCCATACCAGATAGAGATTTTCGGAGCATTAAAATGCAGATATATCCGCCTCCCCAAGAACCTTTATTAGGCGCCCACACATCCACCTCAGGGGGTCTGCAAAATGCCATCTACGAAGGTCAAGAAATCGGGGCTTCTACTATTCAAATGTTTACCGCCAATCAAAGACAATGGCGTAGACGTCCTCTTACCGACACCATGGTAAATTCTTTTAAACAAGCTCTTGAAGAAACCTCTTTATCTTATATTATGAGCCATGCTGGCTACTTAATTAATCCTGGGGCACCTAACCCAGAAATCCTAGAAAAAAGTCGTATTTGCATACAGCAAGAGATTCAAGATTGTATATCTTTAGGAATCTCTTTTGTTAATTTCCATCCTGGTGCAGCTGTCAATGACACAAAGGAAGCTTGTTTAGATAGAATTGTTTCAAGTTTTTCTTTGGTTGAGCCTTTATTTGAAGACTCCCCTCCTCTTGTTGTCCTTTTTGAAACTACCGCGGGTCAAGGAACCCTTGTCGGAAGTAATTTTGAAGAACTTGGCTATCTAATAGACAAACTTAAGCATAAAATCCCTGTAGGAGTTTGCATAGATACATGTCATATCTTTGCTGCTGGTTATGATATTACCTCTCCAGACTCTTGGAAGCAAGTGCTCAGAAATTTTGATGATCACGTTGGCTTATCATATTTAAGAGCTTTTCACCTTAACGACTCTATGTTTCCCCTAGGACAACACAAGGATCGCCATGCGCCTATCGGAGAGGGAGATATAGGGATTGAAAGTTTTAAATTTCTTATGACCGATAAAGCCACGCGGATGATCCCTAAGTACCTAGAGACTCCTGGAGGCCCAGACTTATGGGCAAAAGAAATCAGTCTATTGCAAAGTTTTCAAAAGTAAGTGAAAGAAAAAAATTAGAAGCGCCAGCTAAAGGTAGGCGGCGCCTCTCTTTTTGGAAGAAAGAAATTTTATGTTCTGTGAGACAAGAACTCACATACCACAGAAATGTCAACAGGTAAAGGAAGTTGTGCTTCCATTTGATCTTGTTCTGGAGACATTAAAAGTTCTCCTTTGAAGTTGCCTTTATCTAAAGAGATATAAGAAGGCAAAGAACTTTCGTCTTTATTTTCCAAAGATTCTTGAACAGACTGTAATTTTCTAGATTTTTCTTTTAAAGAAACTTGCATTCCTGGACGCAGGAAAAAGGATCTTCTATCTACTTTTTTCCCGTTTACCAGCACATGTCCATGAGCAACTAGTTGTTGCGCAGCAAAAATGGTTTTAGCAAATCCCATGCGGTAAACCATGTTATCGAGGCGGCATTCAAATCTTTCTAAAAACATTTTTGTGACGCTGCCCTGCTTGTGAACAACTTCTTTGAATGCTTTAACAAGCTGCTTTTCTAAAATCATGCCGTAGCAAGCTTTTAACTTTTGCTTTTCCTCAAGCTGAAGACCGTAGTCAGACTTTTTCTTTCTCTGCATACCGTGCTGACCTGGAGGATGGGGCTTTTTGAGCAGAGGGTTTCGGCTTCTTCCAAAAATATTCGCTCCAAAACGCCTTGCTATTCTATTTTTAGGGCCACAATATCGAGCCATGTATTTTAGTCCTTTATTTAGTCCTTAGAAATGATTCACGCGCCCTTAGTCTTTTCCAGATAAAGGTAGCAGCGCTATTTTCGGTATAACCTGGAAGATTTTCCTCGCCAACAAAGAAAAATAACTACTCACCTAGTTGACAAAATACCAAAGAGCATTTTAGTTCCAATCCTAATTTTCTACAATGGAATTATTTCCGAGAATATGCTAGGGTTTTTCTCATGAAAAAGAATTATTACGCTTTAGCTTATTATCACTTCACTCGTGTAGATAATCCTCAAGAGGAAATTGCGTTGCACAAGGAACTATTTAAAAAATTAGACGTTTCTTGCCGCATTTACATATCTGAACAGGGAATTAATGGCCAATTCAGTGGTTATCAACCCGACGCAGAATACTACATGAACTGGCTCAAACAGCGTCCCGGATTTTCAAATGTAAAATTTAAAATTCACCACATTGAAGAAAATATTTTTCCTCGTGCGACAGTAAAGTATCGAAAAGAGTTAGTGGCTCTTGGTTGTGATGTGGACTTGTCTAATCAAGGAAAGCATATTTCTCCAAAAGAATGGCATGAAAAACTGGAAGAGAATCGCTGTCTAGTTTTAGATGTAAGGAATAATTACGAATGGAAAATCGGACATTTTGAAAATGCTGTTCTTCCAGACATTCAAACTTTTCGTGAATTTCCTGAGTACGCAGAACAATTATCTAAAGAGCACGATCCAGAAACTACTCCCGTGATGATGTATTGCACTGGGGGCATACGTTGTGAGTTATATTCTTCTCTTCTTTTAGAAAAAGGTTTTAAAGAAGTGTATCAACTTGATGGTGGTGTTATAGCCTATGGTCAGGCTATGGGCACAGGGAAGTGGCGAGGAAAACTATTTGTATTTGATGATCGTTTAGCTGTGCCTATTGATGAGGCAGACACCGATGTTTCTCCCATTGCGCAATGTTCGCATTGTGAGGCTAGCTGCGATACTTATTACAACTGCGCCAATACAGACTGCAATAATTTATTCATCTGTTGTGAGGAGTGCATTCACTCTACAAAAGGATGTTGTTCTCAGGAATGCTCCCAAGCTCCTAGAATACGCTCTTTCTCTACATCGAGGGGAAACAAACCTTTCCGCCGCATGCACTTATGCGAAATCTCGGAAGAGCAAGAAAAACCCCTTAGCTGCTGTTTACGTTAAAAATAGAATGGCTGAACAACTAACTTTACCTTGAACTAGGCCTTTTCGGTCTGGTTCAGGGATAAATGGTATGTGATTTTTTTGCAGGATACTTTCTTATGTGATAAGAAAATATCTTTTACATTAATTCCTCGTTCCAGCAACACCCTAGAGAATATGTCTATACTCTCTTCTTTTCCCAAGCAAATCACGCATAAATCTGGCTGTTTTTTCAATAACACCTGTAAATTTTTAGCCTGTAAGACCGCCCAAGCTTCTTTTATACTTCGATCACTTGTTTCATTAAGATCGGAAATCACTGTAGGAACGCAGTAAGAGATTAATCTAGTTGTCCAACCAGGTTGCAGTCTTTGATCTAGAATCACCACGGTAGAGCGTACTGTTTTTGGCAACATTGCTAATACGCGTCGTACCTCTCGATAAGAGTGGGTGCGGACCATATAACAAACAGGAGCAATGGACTTAGGGAGTTTCAGGTAGCTCCCCAGTTGTTTTATTAACACAGCGCTGAGCACTAAACGATAGACCAACTCTTTCCAAATCCATAAAAGCCATAGGCCTATACCAAAAATGATGATTCCTATGTATAGGAAGCTCATCTCTGGAGGCAGACTCAATCCTGATCCTAAAATTCTTAAAATGCCCGCAGCAATTAATACCCCAACAAAATCTAAAAAATTATTTGCGGCCAAGATTTGTCCACGTTTATGTTCTGGACTCGCGTATTGTATATAGGCGTGTAGGGGCACTTGATACACTCCGCCTAAGAATCCCAAGAGAACTAGAAAGAACATCACCCCAGCTAAAGAACAAGAAACAGCATAGAGTCCCATAAAAGCAAGGCCCAGGCCTAAAGTCATGATGGGAACATAACCTAGCTTAATATCTTTTCCCGAGAGCCACCCCGTAATATAGGACCCAGCTCCGACTCCTAGAGCTACGAGAGGAAACAGGTAACCTCCGTAATGCTTGGGGTACCCCAATGTAAATTCTACAAAAGGAATTATCTCCACTTGTGTATAAGCTCCCACCAAGAGGAAGAGAGCCACAAGAAAAATAGATAGGGTTAGGTAGTACACATGACGAGTATCTTTAACGATCTCCCAAAGATCTTTAAAGCTTACATAAGTAATTTTTTGACTGCGATTTTTAATGTTGCTTGGGCGGATTCTCCAGGCAACAAAAGTACTTATAATAGAAGAAAAAACGCAGAATGATGTTGAAAATACGTAACAATTAATCGCTAGATTTTTAGTAAGATCAACGAGTAGAGGAGCACAGCATGACCCTAAAATACTCCCTGTATAAGTTACTGCGGTCATAACCCCATTAGCCTTAGACAAATAATCTAAAGGCAACATTTCTGGGAGAATTCCCATTTTTGCCGGACCAAAAATAGCCGTGTGACTAGCCATAAGAATCAAAACTATATAGCCACCAACAGCAGATTGTATGTAGAAAAAATACAAACCCAGGGAAGTACAGATAATTTCAATAAGACGCGTAACTAAGATAATGTTTCGTTTCTGGTATCTATCTGATAAACTTCCTGCCAAAGGTGCTAGTAAAAGAAACGGCAAAGCAAAGAACAAACTTACGTACGACAGTATCTTAGCATTCTCTGTCAAACTTTTCCCTTCTAGAAGGAAAAAGACTAAAAGAAACTTGTAGAGATTGTCATTTAATATCGTAAGAAAATGCGTTATTACTAAAGCACGAAAAGACTTTTTCTGTATTGATATATCCATGAACGCGACCAAGCATAGTCAGGCAATTTTTAGCAATTCCCCCATTCATCTATTAGCTAAACTTGCAGAAGATCTATTTTCTACTTATCAACAGCCATTTACTAAAAGATGGATTCTTGTTGCCAATACAGAAGTAGGGCATTGGCTACGTAGAGAACTGACTAATGCTACGAGTAACCATATTTTCATGGGGACGACCATTTTCTCTTCTTCTGACTCCCTTGTCAAACATTTATTCTCGGAAGTTTGTCACGAAAAACCTTTACTTCCTGACCATATAACACTTCCTTTATTTATACACGAGCTACTAAATAACACCCCCTCACCTGAGGGTATTTCTCAAAGCTCTCGTCTTTTTTCCGAGCCGTCTTATAGTTTAACCAAAAACCTAGCAACTGTTTTTAAAAAGTTTTTTACATTTTCGCAAACCCCATCGGAAAACAATCGTTATCATAAGCACCTATTTTCTCAGTTAGATAAGCATTTTATGCCCACAGAGAAGATCTTCTCTTCGATATTAGCATCTCTGAATTCTGAAAAACAAAATCGTTCTCTGCACATCTTTGGTTACTCCCACTTACCCAGTCATTTTGCGACGTTTTTCACAGAACTCAGCCAATTTTTCCCTGTATACTTTTATTGTTTTTCACCAAGTCGAGAATATTTCGGAGATTTATTATCGGATAAATCTATAGACTTCCTCTGGCGTCAACTTATCAATCAGCCGAACAGAGATGCTTGGCAACACTATGTTTTAGCAGATAGGCAAGCCTTGCTTGCCAATCTCTCTCATAAATCCCAAGCGTCTCAAAATTTCTTCTTAGACAAAGAGATTCACTATCACGAAGCTTTCATTGCACCTCAAGAAACCACATCTTTGGGGGTTGTGCAAAGCAATTTATTCCACCTACGCCCCAATGTCCCAGAAGACATTCTAGATAAAAAACAAACTATAACTATCAGCAAAGCTTTAAACCCCTCTAGAGAAGTACATGAAGTTTTTTTGAAAATCTCTATGCTATTACACAAAGGGATCCGTCCTGAAGAGATCTTTATTTTATCTTCTCGTTTAGAAAACTATACCGTGTTTTTAAAAGCGGTATTCCAACCACATCTACCCCTATACTTCACCAATAGCACATCATCACAAGCTGAAGATTTAAAAGAAAAAATTTTGCTCCTCTCATCGATTTTACAAACACAGGGCAATTTATACCGTCTGTTACAACTTCTCACCCACCCTCAATTACAAAACCCTATAGAGACAAGTAAAACCCCTTATCTTTTGAAAAGACTCTCTAGTGAGTGGGAAAAGCTGTACAAAGGCAATGGGACTCAGATACAAAGCTTAGGAGATAGTATTCTGGATGAATATCCCTTTGTTGAAGAACATGGAAAAGTCAGCCAAATAGAAGATTGGGAACGCATACTTCCCCTGCTCTATGATCTACAAAAATTTGTAAACATTTACACCTCTGATGCGGTTTTAACTTACGAAGAGCATTGTAACCACATTCTATCTTTCCTAGAGTCAACTTTTGTTTTATCTTCTGAGGAGCTATCCTTTATAGCTTCTCTTAGAAATTCGCTCTTCCCTGCTTTCTCGTCCTTAAAATGTTCTTTAACCTTTTTTACAGACTTCTGTTTGGATTTCTTCTCTCATTTTTGTGGGAACAGCCCTATTTATGATAAACCAGGGCCTTATGTGGGATCATTAGGAGATCTAAGTCTCATTCCTAAGGGATACACGTTTATTCTAGGAGCAAATAAACAAACTCCAACTATTGATTTACTAGATCTTGTTGACACAACAACCCAAGAAGAACTTGTGTTTTCTTCCTCGGAAGATGAAGAAAATTTCCATTTCCTTCAGACTATAGTTTCTACGAAACACGAACTCCATATTAGTTATCTATCTTCAGCTCATAATCCCGTTTTACCCTGTGCTTATGTGAATTATCTTCAGGATGCTCTAAATCTACCAACCACTCCTTTTCCCACAAAAGCTTATGCCTCATCATTATTTGCGGACCAAACTCTTGTTCATACCTCCCAGGAATACTACTACAAACTAGCGCAAGCGTTTTGTTCTACTAAAAAGCCTCTCCCTCTCCTATTTCAAACTCCCGATAGATCACCAAAGCTTCCCGCCCACTTGTCTGTTTCTCAAATTCTCAATGCAATTTTCTCTCCCCTAGATTTCTTTTTAAAATCTAATTATCATGTGTCTCTACGACCTCCTTCGACATTAGAAGCTCGAGAAAAGCTCTTTCCCACAAAAAAGCAAGTTATGCTTTTTTGGGAAAATCACCTCTCAAATACTTCTGAGAACATGTCAGATAATTATTTATCTTCTTTTTCCAAGGATATCTTTGCTTCCTATGATGAGATAATAGCAAAATGGCTCGAAAATGCTCGTTTGAATCCTCTCACAACCCCATATTCTGTAATTTTTTCTTCTTCTTTATTTCACGACCATCTTCTTGATCATGATCAGGTACTTCCTCCCGTTTCGATAACCCTGAATAAAGAAGACGTCTCCCTACACGGAAGATTTTCAGGCGTGTTCTCTAATGGTCTTTATCTGTGTTCTATTGATCCTGCAGCCAAAACAAAAAAGACCGAGAAGAAAACGAAATCTATCCCTGAAAACACCTTTGAACTGCAAAATCTGTTAAAAGCCTATATGGCAATAGCCATGTTACAACAGTCTCAGGTTCTTTCAGAAAACGCCATAATAAGAAATATCTTCTCTCAAGATGCCTTTGAGGATCTTCCTCTTCCTTTTTCTAATCCTCAAGCATACTTAAACCGGGTTCTTCAGGTATACCAGTTGATGAGAGATTATCCTATTCCTTTAATTTCTTCTGATTGTTGGAAATTTTTAGATAATTCTGAAAAGTTTCATGACGCTGTACACACAGCTATCGAGACTGATATGAACAATCCTTCTCTATCGATTTTTTGGAAATTTCACAATTGTGATTACCTAAATCAATTCTCTGTGAACGAAGAACAACGTTTAATGATACTTTCTTTGTTTAAGGACGCGCATGAAACCGTTTGATATTTTTAATCCTCAAACATCTATTCATGGAAAATATTTCTTGGAAGCCTCTGCGGGAACGGGAAAGACATTTACTATTGAGCAAATTATTTTACGTGCTCTTTTAGAAGGTTCTGTTACCCGCACTGAAAACATTCTTGCGGTGACATTTACAAATGCCGCAACCAACGAATTAAAACTTAGAATTCAAGATAATCTTAAACGCGCCTTATCTCAGCTAAAATCTTCTCTTTCAGATCCTTCTCAGCCACTTCCTCCCTACTTGCCTGAACCTTGCGATGTAAAGCAGCTTTACATGCAAATCCGCAATGCCCTAGCAACTATAGATCGCATGGCAATTTTTACTATTCATGGATTTTGTAATCACGTTTTACAGCTGCATTTTCCTGACATGCAAATAACTCAGAAAAATGCAGCTCTTACGCACTCACAATCTATTTTTCATCATATTCGAAAATACTTATCTCAAGATCTTTGGGAAAATGTTTTATTTCCTGAACAATTTTATCTACTAGCTGCGCGATATAACACTAACTCTAAACATACATCCTTTTTAACAGACAAACTACTTTCTAGTTATACATTACAAACTTTTGAGCATCTGCCCCCGAAGAGCTTTACCTTATCCTCATTACAAACTTGGCACAATTCTATTCGATCTAAAATTAGGGATATTCCTAAAGAAGAGTTCTTAGAGCAATTACAGAACTATGTACGTAGTTTTAAAAAACAGCCGTTTTCTATAGCGGAGGACCTACAGCTTTTTGTAAGGAGTTTATACGCAGTTGAAACATCCACGCAGTTATTGTCTTTTTCTAAAATAGCAGAAACTTTCCATCCTAAAAATCGTTTAGCACGTTATCAGCCTTGCCGAGCTTTTGGTTATATCGAAGAAACCTCATGGCTTCATAATACAGAACTATTTTGTAATGTAGATATCATCTTTAATACATTGCTTCACGATCTACAATCGTACTTAAAAAAGCACTATACGTGGTGGTTATCTCCTGATGAAAGCATTTTAGCTTTAGAAGAGCTTCTACTTTCTTCAAAAGCTGAAGAAATCATAGAAACTTTAAGAAAGCGCTTCCAATTAGTATTAATCGATGAATTCCAAGATACTGATAGGAAGCAATGGAATATTTTTTCAAAACTCTTTGCAAATGAGGAATTCTCCGGATCCCTATTTCTTATAGGAGATCCCAAACAATCTATCTATGAATGGAGAAACGCAGATCTTGCTACATATCTAAAGGCTAAATCGACTTTCCCTAAAACCTCCCAGCTCCACCTCATAAATAATTACCGCTCTATACCGAAACTTATGGAGGCTGTTAACTTCCTCTTCTGTAAATGTTCACCTTTTCTAGAGATTCCTGGTTATGAACCTATAGAATACCACCCTCTATCTCCTCAAAGTTCAGAGTCTTTTGAAAATACGCAGCACTCTCCTATACATTTTTTTTCTTATAATGATGTTGCTGACCAGGCTGCATGGATTTCTCAAACAGCTTCTTATTTACAATCTACCTACGCAATTCCCTTGGGGCGCATGGCGATTTTAGTCTCAGACTCAGCGCAAGCTTTCGATCTCATCGCCCATTGCAGCATCCCCGTATCATTTTCTAAGAATAAGTCGATATTTCATCTTACAGAAACCTATCTGCTAACCTTAGCTTGGCTAGAGGCTATTCTCCATCCAGAAAGTTATGAGAAAATACAAAGAGTATTATTAAGCAGCCTATTTAGACATAATCTTCCCGAAGTTATAGAGAAGAAAGAGTTCTACTCTACTTATTTTTTCTCTCTACGCAGCTACATCTTTGATCACGGGCTCTTAGCTACCTTTTATCATTTTATGACTCTTCAAGGAGAAGCATTATTAAAAACTCCACAAGGAGATCTTACCTTCCAAGAAATGGAAAGTCTCTGTGCTTATTTAGGAACCATTTCTTCACACCCTCAACATCAGCTCCTCTATTTGCAATATTTCTCTGAAACAGGACGTTGGGAAGAAAGCTTATCTTTTTCTTCTTATTCTGAAGATTCGGAAATATTAAAAATCACCACCATTCACGCATCTAAGGGATTAGAATACGATGTTGTTTTTTGCTCAGGATTAGATAAATCCAAGAAAAACAAAAGTGCGTCAGAATGGATTAGAGAAATGTATGTCGCCTGTACACGCGCAAAAAAACAACTATTTATTCCCATCCAAAATACTTCAAGCTCACGACGCAATACTGCTCTGACTAATTATGTAAAACAAGAAGGGGTGTATAAATCTACTTCTGATTTAGCAGAAAGCTTATCAAAGGAACACCCGTTGCTTTTTTCTTTATCCAATACAAATGGGGTAGCGTCATCTGCTAGTCCTGCATATAAAATTACCCCGCCATTAGTATTTGATTTATCTCCGAGCCCCTCTAAACAAATTTTCTCTTTTTCCTCAGTAAAATTGCTATTAGACAGAGAGGGTTCTTTAGAAAATGACGTAGCAGAACCTGAGAGATCTTTAGAACTTCCTAGAGGAAGAAAAACGGGAATTCTTATTCACAAAATTCTAGAGAATATGGCTCCTAATTTTAAGATTCCTCCTTCTAAAATCCTCACGACAGTAGCGCACTTCGTTAAAAACACCCATTTAGAGGGCTATGAAGAAACTATCGCTCAAAAACTCTTTGCAACGTTTTCCTCTCCACTATCTTTTACTACGGGAACGTTTGCTTTAACGGATGTCGTTCCCGACAAGATAGTCTGTGAAGAATCCTTCCTATTTTCTCACAAAGACCAGTTATGGCAAGGTGCGCTCGACTTATTTTTCGAGCACAAGAATAGATATTACATTATAGATTGGAAAACCTCATTCTTAGGAGAAACAGCCTCAGCATACTCTCAGGAAAATCTCCTAAACTACATAAAAGAACAAAATCTCGATTATCAGGGAGCGATTTACACACACGCGGCACAACGTTTTCTTCAACAATTTGATATTAGCGACGATGTCGAAATAGGATTTGTTTTTATCCGGGGTATAGACTCTAGAGGAAATGGCTTCTTAAGCTTACCAAGTCAGAAACTATTTAATCCCACAATAAACCAAAAATATCCGGCCTATCATTAGGATTAAACTCCATAACAGGAAGAATCAAAACAGAAGATAGATTTGTTAAGTCCGAAGCCAAAGATTTTGCTTCTATTTTGTAAGAACAAGCTCCCTCTCTTGGAGGGCAAACTTTGGTAATCTCGGCAACATATAATCCTGGGGGGAAAACGCCATCTAATCCGGTTGTGATTAAAATATCCCCGGTACGCAGGCTTTTACCATCCGAAAAACAAAATCCCTCCCCATGTAAAACTAGAGTTTCATCTTTCCATAAAGGCCCACCATTTCCTGATAAAGTACCGCGTAAAAGCAGAGAATTTTCTTCGTTACATTGTATAGACGAATAAATCTCTTCTAGTTGATCAACTTTTTCATATTTATCTTTTTCAAGAATGTAGGTATCAGGGAGACGTTCTAAGTTCTTACTAAGGTCGTGAATCTGATCTTTGACTAATCGAGCTTGTATTCCTCCACGCACAGCTATTACCGAAGGTTGCATACCTACATCAGTAATCAAACGTATCCGGGATTGTTGTTCTCCCACATAATCTACAAGACCTACAAGAACTTTTCCAGATAACACTGGAGAGTTTTTCTGTATTTTTTGTTCCTTTCCTACGTTTACCCAACAAGAACTTCCCCAATGCGAGGGATCGCGGTAAATTACGCGACTAGCTATTAATTTGCGAAAATAAGGAGATAAGATTTCTGAAAATACTGAGGGTGTGTAGTTAGCAGCCTCATAAGCCTGTAGACGCTCTTCTAATACGGCAATACGATCTTTTAAAATGATGTTTTCGATATTTTGAATAGCATCATCTAGGGGAGATACCTCTGTATGTTTACAAAAAATACGCGTATACACAGCTATGAAACGCTTTTGGATATTTTCATAAAAAGGTCTTGGCAAACTCCAACACAAAACAATAATTAATGAAATGACTAAATAGACATACAACCTGTGCTTTTTATGTCGACGATAAACAACAGGACCTGTTGTTTTTATCGCGGAACGGCGTCCCTCAGGCTTTTTCATTGTACTCATTTTTCTTTGTGCTTTCGTTTTAACTCAAGATTAAACACCACTCTATCTCAACACATTTAGAGAGCATAATTAGTCAGTGTTTTACTCTTAATTTCATGATACTAACAGGTAAAATAAAACATAATTAAAACTTCAATGAGATAAGAATTAAAAACACGCGCAGACGCCTATCTGCGCTTATAATGATCTTTTTTAATTGAAATAAAGAAGGTATTGGATAGGGAGAAAAATGAAAACTTACCCTATCTAATTAAGAAATTAGGATATTTGATATGCTTCAGAGAAACTCTGAACAACATAGTCTATGTTTTCATCCGTAATTCCATTTAAATTGAATCTAGCCCCACTGGTTGTGTAGATTCCCTTCTCTAATCGTAAAAAAAGCACTTGTTCTGAAGAAAATCCTGGGTATCCGAAAAACCCTTTCTGCGACAGAATAAAGTCAAAAGAGTGGCCAATATGATTTCTCATAGCTTGAACAAACCGAACTCGCGCTTTTCCTAAAGAACTACGAATAGAATCCAATTCCGATAACCACTCTTCCTTCAAGGAAGTATCCGATAAGATCGTAGAAACAATTTTTGCGCCGTGTCGAGGAGGCGAGGAATATTCACCACGAATTTTTTCTTCCAAGCAACTAGAAATTTTATCTAAATCATCCTTAACTTTGCTGTAGGCGGAAAAATAACCTACTCGCTCTCCGTAAAGAGAAAAGTTCTTACTGGCACAAGCGGCAACAAAAACTGCGTTCCCTGAATCTATAAAAATCTCTATAGGCTTTCTATCAGCCTCGACACCGTGGCCAAAACCCAAATACGCGGTATCAAAAAAAGGCAAAAGATGATGCTCTTTCATCAATTCCGCCAGACGCGTCCACATGTTCTCATCGAGATCCATTCCTGTGGGATTATGACAACAACATTGTAGAAGAACTAAAGAGTGTTTTGGAGCAGCTTTCAATACAGAAAGCATCTCATCAAAAACTAATGTCTTACTTTCTGAACTGTAGTAAGGATATTTCAGAATTTCCAAACCTTGTTGAGAAAATATTCTCACATGGTTTCCCCATGTCTGTTCTGGAATATATACTTTTCCAGAAGGATAAGCCATAGAGAAAATCTTAGCCCCCAAATGCAAGGCTCCGCTTCCTCCCAATGCTTGAACACCAACAACAAAACTTGAATTTACATTATGACCAAAAACAAGCTTTTCCATTTCTTGGTTAAAAGAAGATAGCCCACTAATGGGTAGATATCCCTTGTTCATCTCGTCTTCTAAAAATAGAAATTGTGCCTTACGGACACAAGAAAAACCACCGCAAGCCTTGTTAGGATCTACATAAGAACCGATAACAAGATTTACTTTTTCCTTTCGCTCATCTTCTAAAAATAGTTTTTGCAAACCCAAAATAGAATCTGGAGCAAACATAGGCAATTGATTAAAAAAACTCATCTAAAGAAAATCCTTCGTCGTATAACAAAGATTGATTCTAAACCCTATCTCGTGATAGATTTACCTACTTGGGGTATTAGCTCAATTGGTAGAGCGCAACAATGGCATTGTTGAGGTCAGCGGTTCGATTCCGCTATACTCCACTTCTTTAAGCATCCCAAATAGATTGTATTCGGCTAATCTTATATTTCTTTCCTTGAAACTGTAAGCTAGCTCCAACGCTCTTATCGAGCATTTCTTGAGCGAGTTTAGATTTTAAAGATAGAATATAGTTATCTGGATCGGCATCCCAAGGACCGAGGATGGAGTATGTTATAAGACTGCCTTTTTCATCTTCTAGTGAAACCTTACAACCCACACCAACCTTATCAGTAAAAACAACATCCTTAGTCAATATTCTAGCTCGATTTACTTCTTCGGAAAGCACACGAATTTCCTCTTGTAAACGAGCTCGCTTCTCTAAAGCAAATTTATACTCTGAGTTTTCCCTAAGGTCTCCTAAGGCCCTTGCGTCCTCTATTTCTTTAGCATTCTCCACCATCTCTTTACCAACAAGAGATTGCAGCTTGTTTTTCATTTTGGTAAAGCTTTCCGGAGTTGTCCAAAGAATGTCTTCCTCTACACTAACCGTATTTTTCTTCAAATCAGGATGAACGACTTCCGCAAGGCTTTGTAAAACACTAAGATCGCTGGAGGAAAACTGACTGCATTTCGTGGAGAGCAATAAAATTTCTTTTAAATATGATAAAGAAGCTCCTTCTATCATATTTCGGATAGCTAAATAGCGCTGACTGACCAAGAAATTGTAAATCTTCTTTCCCAATTCCTTTTGTGGTGTCGAGGCAACATGATACATAAACACCATAGCAGCTTCTAAAAATAACCTTTCGACCTCTTTATCCTTTGGGTCAAAAATACCGTCATCATGAGATCCTAGTTTTAAGAAAAACCAAGTAAAAACTTCAGGATACATCATAGGCTGTTCAGCACATTCAAGAAGCTTTTTCTCAATTTTTTTACGATAAGAATCCTCTCCTTTAAACACCTTAAAAGTCTGTTCCCTAAGAGATGGAGACGTTGTAGAAAGAAAGATTTTCATAAAGACATTTTCCCAAACAGGAGAATGCTTCTTTATTAACATTAAGAAAGACTTCTGCAAGGCTACTATAGTAAAGCTATTAACAATGGAGACGATGTCTTCTTCAGAAAGAGAGGATAAGAATTTGCTATCTAATCTACTGCTTTTCTCTCCTAAAAACTCAGAAAGCAACAAATCTCTTTGGATTTCCAAGGGCTGATTATCTTCAATAGGAAGAGTTTGCAAAGCTTTTAAGATAATTTCTTTATTTTCGGTTTTTTTTAACTCGCTATGCAGGTCTCGAATAAACTGATAAATCTCAACTATCTTTTCGGGAGTATTTTCGATTTGAGAAAGTCGCGTTTCTAATTGAGAAATTAAAGAATCTCCTCTGGAATTATATCTATAAGGATCTTTTATGTTCTTTGGAGCTACTATGCTGGTGTTTTTCTTGATCTTGCTCTTAGTGGATTGCCACCAACGATTCCACTCTGCTTCGGGAATAACCAAATCTACAAGCTCATCTTTTATCTCTTTAGCAGTCTTGGGTCCTAAATCCTTAAGAAGGACTTCTATAACCTCTGATGGGTGCTCCTTAGCATACGCTTCAAACCCATCCGGATCACCAAATCTTCGAGATAAAAAATGATCCTTATCTAAAGGAATCAAACTCTTAAAAGCTGTTTCAAAGGAGATATCTTTAGCCATCATAACTCCTTCGAATTCTATGAGAACTTTCTGTTGAAGAAAGGACACGTTCATAACCTCCCCAACTCCCCATCCTCCGGGATGGAAAACAAAATTCCCCTCATGCAAATGCATTAAAAAATCAAAACGACTTAAACTATACTGAAACTCACGACCATCACGAAGACCGACAACTCTTAAAGCCTCATTAAAATTCTCTCGACCTTGATACTTCCTGTTTACATAGTCGATAGCAGCCTCATAAAACTGCTTAGCATTAGTATTTTGTATGTCTAAAACTAACTGAAGAACCTGATCCTTTTCTTTTCCTTCAGGTATCCTTTCCCACAAAGGAAGAACTGTATCTGCTATTTTTCCAAACAAAGGAGCTAAGGATGAATGCTTTACTTTCTCCAAAATCTGGACAAGCTCTGCCCCTCGCACCACATCGTTAAAACAATACTCTTCCCACAAGTTAAAGAAACTTGAGGGCTGCTCTTCGTCTATTAAGACTTGCAACTTTTCTAGATAATCCACGATGTCTCCCGTTTTTAACGGGAAATATACGCTTAACTATAAAAAAGAGCAATATCACAATACAAAATAATAATTTTTGTTTTATAATAAATCAAAATTCACGGTGTATTAATGAATAGTAATTCTGCAAAAAAAATAATAGATTCTATAAAACAAATACTTACTCTTTATAATATAGACTTCGATCCCTCTTTTGATTCTGCCTTATCTTCTGACACTGAAGTGGATTACGAATATTTGATGGAAAAAACCCAAGAAAAAATCCAGGAATTAGACAGACGGTCTCAAGAAATCCTTCAACAAACAGGGATGACCAAAGAACAAATGGAAGTTTTTGCTAATAATCCTGATAACTTTTCTCCAGAGGAATGGTTAGCCCTAGAAAGCATTAGATCTTCATGCGATGAATATAAAAAAGAGACTGAAGCTCTAATTAATGAAGTTACTAAGGACTTAGGAGAAGAAACTCCCGCTCCCGTTTCTAGTAAAAAAACAAAAACAACTTCCACGAAAAAAAATAAGAAAAAAAACTGGATTCCCTTATAAAAACGCCTATAATCCCTGAAGTATGAAAATAGCGATTACTCGGGGTTTAGATTTATCTTTGCAAGGGTCTCCTAAGGAGTCTGGGTTTTTAAAAAGGGTAGACCCGTCTCTAGTTTCCGTGGACCTGCGCCCTTATTCTGCCTTAGCTTTAAAGTTAAAGGTGGAGCAGGGAGACGTTATTTCCTCAGGTTCTCCCGTTGCGGAATACAAAAACTTCCCTGGAGTTTTCATCACATCTCCTGTTTCCGGAATTGTAAAGGAAATACGTAGAGGAGAAAAACGATCCCTCCTAGATGTTGTTATCAAAAAAACTCCAGGACAAAACCTAACAGAGTATTCTTACGACTTAGCTAAGTTATCTCAACAAGAATTGTTGGATATCTTTAAGAAAGAAGGGCTTTTTGCCCTTTTTAAACAACGTCCTTTTGACATCCCTGCTCTTCCAACGCAGACTCCTAGAGATGTCTTTATTAACTTAGCGGATAACCGTCCTTTCACCCCATCTACAGAAAAACATCTCGCCGTCTTTTCTTCCAGAGAAGAAGGTCTTTATGTTTTTAACGTTGGGGTTCGCGCTATAGCGAAACTCTTTGGCTTATGTCCCCATGTTGTTTCTACTGATAGAGTAGCTATTCCTGAAAAAGACTTAAAATCTATAGCTCATATACACAAAATCACTGGGCCCTATCCTTCAGGATCACCCTCGACACACATTCACTACATAGCTCCTATTACTTGTGAAAAAGATATAGTTTTTACTATCTCTTTCCATGAGGTTTTAACCATAGGCCATCTCTTCTTAAAAGGAAGAATTCTAAATGAACAAGTCGTTGCTCTAGCGGGATCAGGATTAAAACCTTCCCTAAGACGTTATGTTATCACCACTAAAGGAGCAGATTTCCAAAGTTTGCTTCCTTTGGAAGATATCTCTTCGGAAAACGTATCTTTGATTTCTGGAGATCCTTTAACTGGAAGACTTTGCGACAAAGAAAGCCTTCCTTGTCTGGGTATGAGAGATACAACAATCTCTGTCATTCCCAACCCAAAAACACGACAAGCCTTCAACTTTCTAAGATTAGGAATTAATAAACCCACCCGCACAAGAACCTATCTTTCTGGATTCTTAAAAAGAAAACATACCTATATGGATCCAGATACAAATCTCCACGGGGAAATACGACCCATCATAGATACAGAAATTTATGATAAGGTCATGCCAATGAAGATCCCTGTTGTTCCTCTAATTAAAGCTGTGATTACTAAGGATTTTGAGTTGGCTTGCAAGCTTGGATTTTTGGAAGTTTGTCCCGAAGATTTTGCTCTCCCCACCTTCATAGATCCATCGAAAACAGAAATGTTAACAATTATCAAAGAATCTCTAAAACAATACGCTAAAGAAACTGGTATCTTGAATCCAGAACATGAAGAAACAGAGTAAAGTTCTTCGAAGAACCTATATTCTTGCCGAAGCTATCATCTCTAAAATTAACGGAGTTGCATAAGAAATAATCATATCAGCTCCTGCTCGTTTTATAGAGATTAAAGACTCCACAAACATAGCTTCCTTGTCTAACCATCCTAGTTTAGAAGCTGCTGAAATCATAGCGTATTCCCCGCTCACTTGGTATGCAGCTAAAGGCAAAGTTGTTCTACTTCTTACTCGATGTAAAACATCAAGATATAACCCTGCAGGTTTTATCATTAACATATCCGCACCTTCCTGCTCATCTAAAGAACATTCTAGTAGTGCTTCTAAAACATTTTTCGGGTTCATCTGGTAATTGCGTTTATCCCCAAATTGTAAATGAGATCCTAGAGCATCTCGAAAAGGATGATAAAGAGAAGAGGCATACTTAACACTATAAGAAAGAATTAAAGTCTTAGTCCACCCGGATTGATCTAACTTGGAGCGGATATGACCTACTCTTCCATCCATCATATCACTAGGAGCAACAATATCGGCTCCCATTTCTGCATGCAAAGTCGCTATATTTCCGAGTATGCGCACACTTTCATCATTTAATACTTCTCCCCGATCAACAATACCATCATGACCATGAGTTGTATAAGGATCTAAAGCAATATCACTAATCACACATAAGTCAGGAAAAAATTTTTTAATCTCGTAAATACTCTTACACAGAACATTTTTAGGATTAGAGGAATATGAACCATAAGCATCTTTAAGATGACTGGGGATAATCGGGAAAAGAATCACTGCTCGTAATCCTAAAGAGCACAATCTTTCAATCTCTTTTAAAAGTAGATCTACACTCCACCTATATACGCCTGTAAGACTTTCTATTTCCTCGCGTATGTTTTTCCCATCTTTAACAAAGAAAGGACTGATAAAATCTTGAGGTAACAAAGATGTTTCAGCTACTAGGTCTCGGATTGCCGCGGTTCTTCTATTTCTACGAGGACGTCGATGTAGTGCCAATGAACTCATTATTTACATTCCTTCAACAATTTCCACAGTCTGAAAAAAAGATAGAGTATTTATATAAATATTACTTCTTCTTCTTTTAA